>CAMNGG010000155.1 GCA_946537975.1 uncultured Treponema sp.
CATGCTGAACTTGTTTCAGCATCTACACTACATTTAGATCTATAGATTCCGAAACAAGTTCGGAATGACACTAGGAGGTAAACTTATTGGCCACCCCCTTCCAAATCCGTGGCATATATATTTGTAATATTTACTGCAATTGTATATAATGGAAAATATGAAGCGAATTGCGATAATTACAGGTGCCAGCTCAGGTATTGGCGAGGAATTTACCCGCCAGGTTTGTGCAAAATATATTTATGACGAAATCTGGATTATTGCTCGACGCGAAGAAAAACTTAGACAGCTTGCAGACCAGCTGAATACTGAAAAAGGCAGACATCTTGTTCGCCCGGTGGTTATGGACGTGGCAGGCAAGGCCGGAGTTGAAAGCCTTAAGACTTTTATCGAAAACGAAGGTAAAGCCCAGGGTGAACTTGAAATCGGGCTTCTTATAAATAACGCAGGCTTTGGAACTTACGGTCCTTTTGCAGAAACTTCAATCAACCGTCAGATGGACATGATTGAACTCAACTGTACAACGGTCACCGGAATCTGCGGAATTGCCCTGCCCTACCTTAAGGCCGGTTCTGTTGTGATTAACACCGCCTCGCTGGCAGCCTTTTTGCCGCTGGGGAATTTTGCGGTGTACGGAGCAAGTAAGTCTTACGTTTTAAGTTTTTCTGTTGCTCTCGCAGCCGAGCTTCACGACAAAGGAATTAAGGTTTGCGCTCTCTGCCCGGGGTCGGTAAGCACGGAGTTTGCAAACGTTGCTTCTAACGGAGCCCGTAAGGAAGTAAAGGGCGGCTTTCCTCCACAGAAGGTTGTAGCTCAGTGTCTGCGACGTGCCTTCAAAGGAAAGACTGTAGCGCTTTACAGACCAAAGTGGCGAGTAACGGCTTTTATGAGCCGTTTCGTAGGACGCTATCTTGGCGCCCGCTATACTTACAAATACAATCCGCGGCCACGCACCCCGGATTCTGATATAAAATAAATTACCGTCATGCTGAACTTGTTTCAGCATCTTTATAAAACAGATCCCGAAACAAGTTCGGGATGACATTTAAAGGAATGATTATGAATAACATCACAAGCGCACTTTTTACAGACTTCTACGAACTGACTATGGCTCAGGGCTACTGGAAGGAGAACATGAATCAGGAAGTTGTCTTTGACATGTTCTTCCGAAGAAACCCTTTCAACGGCGGATTTTCAATTCTTGCCGGAAATGAAACTCTTATGGATATTATTGTAAACTTCCGCTTCAGCGAAGATGACATTAAATATCTTGCTGAGCAGAAGATTTTTGAACAGGGCTTCCTTGATTACCTGAAGGATTTCCATTTTACAGGCGACCTTTACACAATGGATGAAGGAACTGTAATTTTCCCTCAGGAGCCTCTTGTACGAATTCATGCAAATCTTATAGAAGCCCAGATTCTCGAGGCCCTTGTTTTGAATCACGTAAACTTCCAGAGTCTTATCGCAACTAAAACTGCCCGCATCTGGCTGGCTTCTAAAAAGGCACCTATTATGGAATTTGGTCTTCGCCGTGCCCAGGGACCGGACGGCGGAATGAGTGCAACACGTGCATCTTACATTGGTGGTGCTGCAGGAACTTCTAATACCCTCGCCGGAAAAGAGTTTGGTATTCCTGTTATGGGAACCATGGCTCATTCATGGATTATGTCTCACTCTTCTGAGCTTGAAGCCTTCCGCGAGTATGCAAAAATCTATCCTACTAATTCAGTATTCCTTATTGATACTTATGATACACTTCACTCTGGTATTAAGAACGCAATTATTGCCGGCGGCGAGCTTGTAGAAAAAGGCTACAACTTTGGTGTCCGCCTTGATTCTGGAGACATCTCATATTTGACCCGCGAGGTTCGTAAAGAGCTTGACCGCGCAGGTTATCCTCAGGCAAAAATCAGCGTTTCTAACGAGCTTACAGAAGAAATCATTACAACTCTCGTAGCAAGCGGCGCTCCAATCAACAGCTGGGGTGTTGGAACCCATATGGTAACAGGTGGCAACGAAGCATCCTTTACAGGTGTTTACAAGCTTGCAGCCCGCCACGACAAGGCTACAAATCAGATGGTTCCCGCAATGAAGTTTTCTGATAACCCTGCAAAAACAACAAACCCTGGAATCAAAAATGTATTCCGCCTTTACGACGAAAACGGAATGGCCCTCGCTGATATTCTCGCCCTCGAAGGTGAAACAATTGAAGCAGGCAAAGAGTACCGCTACCATCATCCTATGGTAGACTACCGCCAGTTCACCTGCAAAGCTGCAAAGATTGAACCGCTTTTGAAGAAGCGACTCGAAAAAGGTCAGCGGGTAACAGAACGCCTGCCAGATTCAGAACAGCTCAAAATCAGCCGCACAAATATGCAGAGCCAGCTGGAAAGTTTTGATGAATCATACAAGCGAATCTTGAACCCACACATTTACAAGGTTTCGCTCACCGAAAAGCTGATGGAATTGAAGAAGGATTTTATTGAGAAAAATATTCGTTAACGAAATCCGCGGTGGTTGAGTGACACGAAGTGTCGTGTTTTCCGGTGGTTGAGTGACACGTAGTGTCGTATCGAAACCACCGCAGAACTCGATAATGCTGCTTTCAATACACATGCAATGGCATATCAATTCATTTGACAAAGATTAAAATATCCTTTTATAATCACTTTAATGAAAAATCCATTTAAAGCCTACAAAGAACTTTATCATATTTCACCAATGGATCTGGCAGATCCTTCTGAAACAAACCGTATTCATTCCAATTACGTAAGTATTGGATTTTTTATTTTTGGGATTACCGGAATTGCAGGTCTTTTAATTAAATATTATGCTGAGCTGCAGGAACATATTCCTTCATTTTTATATTTTTCTATATTTACAATTGCAAGTCTTCTGGCTTTTTTTCATTCAATTTGTGTAAAAGGGGTTGCCCGGGAAAAAGCATACATTGTAAAAAACATTTCATTTTATCTGCTTTTTTTCTGCGGAATCTTTTCATCACTTTATAATTTTTTTATTTTAAAACAATATTATAACGGAGTACTTACTTTATTTCTTGTTTTTATTATTGCCCTGTCTTCTTTTTATATTTCAACAGTCTTCTTTTTTATTGCAGCCCTTGTTGGACTCATACCAATGATTCCTCAGCTCTATATAAGTTTTGGCATAACGGGCTTAATGAACACAGTCCTTATAACCTTTATTTTCATCTTTCTGGCTCATTATAAAAGAAGCACTGAGAAAAAAATGCTTCTCAAACTCCGAAAGCAGAAGAAAAATCTTTTTGCAAAAACCTTTGGAAATTTTACCTTTCTTTATGAAAATAAAATTATAAAATTTCAGCGATCAAAATCAAGTGAGCTTATTGCCTATCTGATTTATAAAAACGGAAGTTCTGTGCAGACTAAGGAGCTGCTCACAGTTTTATATGGCGACCATGCTGATTCCTCGCGTTACGGTGCAAGTCTTCGAAATCTTATTTCTGACATAAAGCACACGCTTTCAGATCTTGAGATTCGTAATTTCTTTATTACTGAATATAACAATTTCCGCATTAACCCGGAAGCTGTTCACTGTGATTATTATGATTTTCTTGCAGGCGACTCTGCTGCTAAAAAAGCCTTTACCGGCGAGTTTATGAGTCAGTATTCCTGGGCCGAAGCAGGAATCTCTTTTCTTGAAAGAAAACTTCAGAAATAAAAGATTGCCGGGTCAAGCCCGGCAATCTTTTACCCTGCACGAATTACTAATATGAGCTGCATAATCAGCATAATCCCAAGTATCGTCAGGATGATTATTTTTTTAATATTCATTTGTCTCGATAAGAATCACTCCTGAAATTAATCACCGCAATAGAAGTAACGGATAACCAAAACAGGACCAGTCCAGGTTTTATGATACTGGTGATTCTGGGTATCTCCATTTGTAAAATCAACTCTATATACAGCTTCAGCATTTTCGGAAGATTGGGACACAGTAAGATAATGAGTTGTAGTCTCATTTACAAATGGAACTGTTGCGTATGAACTACCAATTTTTTCTGTTGCTGTAATAATAACCGATTTATTGTTATACACTAAAAGAAGTTCACTCTTTGAAGGAATCAGCCAATCATTAGTAATATTATTAAGATTGTTAAATCCGGCATAATTTTGAGCCCAGTAAATTGCAGAATAGTTGTCTTGAGAATAATCTGTGATGACACTATTATTATCATTGCATATAGCATCTCGAGTTGCCCGAGCATCTCCATCATGACTGAAAACAGTAGTATTTGTTTTACCTATTGAATTATCTGAACATAAAGCTTTCGAGTCCTGCTTCAATCCAACTGAAAGACAACGACTTCCTTGCACATTTGCTACAACTGCAATTGCATTCTGCTTTTCTCTATCTGTAAGGTTTCGGGTGTTATATATTGATGCAGGAAGCGCAGTTCCATCATTGAATACAATATCCCCTACTTCTGTTGGTCTCTTTTTTGTTCCGATTGGAGTAATTCTGAAAGTTGCAGATATTGTTACATTTCCAGCTGGCATTGTGAAGGTTCGAGTGTTATTATCTCCATTTACTATTACGTTTGTTTCTCCATTTCTTACAGTAACTGAATTAAGAGCATAGTATTCAGAAGGATTTGCAGAGATTGTTACAGTTTGGTTGTAAGCTGCACGTGAGGAAACACTGAGGCTTCCGTTTGCAATTGCGCTGTCTACGTTGATTGAGTAATATATATCCTCATAGGAAGCTTCTAACGTTACATTTTCAGCAGGCATTGTAAAGGTTACTCTTGAATTGTGTTCATTATTTTCATTAAGAATTTCGGGATTGTAGAGCCATACATCAAATTCTTTGCCAGTTGCCGGAGTGTTTGCTGTGACTGTAACTTCAACTCCTGCTTCTGCTTTTGTTACAGTTTGTCCGTTTACACTTGCGACACCGCCTGTTACAGTAATTGTATGTTCACCTTCTATTGTCCAGCTGGCAGGAATGCCGTTTTCGTTTCTTGACCAATTAACACCATTTGCTTTAACAAAAGTTCCTGTGTTAGAAACATCTTTTACCCAGTCAGTAGTACAATTTTCTGCCCGAATATCTGTTGCAAGACATTTTATGTATTGAATATTTGCACACTGATAAAACATTTTTTGATAACATTCTTTTGCTAATGTTACAGCTAAAAGTTCGGGAGCTCTTGTCAATTGACGGCAATAATCAAACATCTGTTCATAACAACCTTCTGCCAGCGTAGTTGCAGGAAGATCGGGTGCCTTTGTTATTTCCATCGAATAAGCAAACATATTGTTATAACAATCTTTTGAAAGTATAGTTGCCGGGAGCAAAATATTTTTTTGATTATGGCTCTTTATGTGGTTATCACAGAACAATTTATAAAATGCTTTTTCCTGAGTAATTTCTGTTAATGTTGAAAAGTTTGATGAATTTAAAAGACTCATTACATTACCATATGCAGAACAATCTGTTCCGTATCTACAGGTAATAGTTAAAGGATATGCTGCAGTTGTATTTTCAGAACCAGCAGCAAAGAACTCAAGTTTATCGCCTCTTGAAACTTCAATTGTTTTCTGCATTCCATGAGAGTTTGGTTCCTGTTCATCGGCAATTACATTTACGGCTTCTCCACCATTCTTTTTATACTTTAAGGTAGACCATGGATTTTTAATGATAATTTGTCCATCAGAAGCAACTTCGATTGTCAATGGGGTCTCTAAATCAGAAGGAACATGTGCAGGGGTTTGTGTTGTTCCGTTTGTACCCTGTCCTTGTGTCCCCGGTGTTGAAGTTCCAACAGGATTTTCCTGGGGAGTTTTATTTTCACCATCCGTGCTTGCAGCCGGATTCTCGCAGCCCCAGAAAGTGAAAGCAAGTGCTGCACACATTAAAAATGTGAGGACTTTTGCCATTTTTTTCATTCTTTTATACCTCCTCGAATGAACCTTGTTTTTAAGTACAGGCTCATATTACAACAGGAGGTGTACAGTATCAGAACAGAAATCAGTGGCAAATCAGAACAAAATTAACTATTTTTAGTCTCAAATCAGAACAAATTATAAAAGAATTAGTCACAAATCAGAACAAAATAGATGCCCGGGTCAAGCCCGAGCATGACATGGCAATCCATTACGGCAGATACAGCGGCTGTATGTTTCGCATAGAAGCAAAGAGCCGCTCTTTTTTGGCCTCGTCGCCATCTGTCAAAGCTTCAAGCTTTGCCCTAGCCTCTTTGCGTCCCGAATTATCCTGATAGTCGCAGGTGCAGGTATAGCCTGCATAGCCGCAAGTCTCTGCTTCTTCAATCAGACGAGCCTCACTCACATAACAAAGGGGGCGGATTACTGTAATTGGAAAATTATCATACTTAAGCCTTGGAGGCATGCTGGCCATCTCCCCCTTGTTCAGCATGTTCATTAAAAGCGTTTCCAGAATATCATCCATATGATGGCCAAGGGCAATTTTGTTGTAGCCGTTTGCGATGGCATAATTTAAGAGTTCAGTCCGCCTCTGCGTAGAACACCACCAGCAGCTCATCTTCTGCCCTGGCTTTACACGCTCTAAAACATTTACATTAAGCTGCTCAAAGGGCACGCCCCACTGCCTGAACAAAGCTCTAATCCCCTCAGGAAAATCCGGTGCAAAATCAGATTTTATAAAAAGAGCCTTATATTCAAAACTTGTGTCAGCAGCACCAACTCTCGCAGGCCGCCTCGCCCTGTCTGAAAAATATTTGATTAGCGCGGTAGAATCTTTACCACCGCTGGCACCAATCAAAATACGGTCGCCTTTTTCTATGAGATTATAATCAAAAACTGCTTTGTCTATGAGGCTGGAAAGTCTGGGAGGCTTTTTCATAAAGCCATTATATCACTTTTTTATATAATTTATACAAGCCAAAGCTTAAAACGGCGCTGATAGTTTTATCTGTAAGATTTTCTATTGTACCGGCCAGATAAGTCGCAAGATGAAGATTATCAAGAGCAATGTAAATCCCCTGAACCGTAATGTCAATTCTTGGAGTTTCTGTGTTTGAAAAGAAAAGAGTATCGGCAATAATATTTCCAAGCACAGCGTTACTCAAACCGCTCCAAAAGCCTGCCCATAAAAAGGCATCCAGAGAAAGATGTCTTGAATCATTTTTTTCAAAATGATTAAAGGTAAGCCAGGCAAAAAAGGCTGTAAGAATATGACAGGAAACAAAAGGCAGCATTGTGTAATCAAAATATGTAAGCAGAAGATTGGAAAACAAGGCACAGACAAAGCCCGGCACAAGACCGCAGGAAGCTACCACGCCAATTGTCAAAAGAGAATCAAGGTAAAGAGGGATATGAAATTTTTCTGCAGAAACACAGCCGCAGCAGTTTATAAAAATTGCAAGCGCCATCATTATTAAAGAAGAAATAATAAATTTAACTTTTTCAGACTTTATATTTTCCATAAACCTTTCCCTTTGTCAGCAATTACCTACTCAATAATTCCAAGCAGCTTTGCTTTTTCCAGTAAATCTAACCTGTCGATAATTCCAAGCTTTTGATAGATAATAGAACGCTTATTCAAAATTGTCTTTTCTTTTTTACCAAGAATATCTGCAATCTCTTCAATTTCTTTTCTCTGGGCAAGCAGCTGAAAAACCTTCTGCTCAATTTCTGTAAGAGTTTTATAATTTGCATAAAGCAGATCGCTGTTATTTTCTTCTGTTTGACCGCTTATAGCCGCAGAGCTTTTTCCTGTTAGCAGCATCTGAATTGTTTTATTAGCCGCCTTGCTGAAAAAGGTTCCGCCATCGGCAACAGTTTTTATTGCCTGCTCCAGTTCATCAATCGGAGCATTTTTTGTTATGTAAGCCTGAATACCGCACTTTACTGCATTTTCTATATGAATCGGATCGCAGTACATTGTGTAAATAATTATAGGAAGAGTTTTTCCCTCCCCCTGTTTTTCTGATCTCAGCTGATTTACAAAATCAAGTCCGTTTTCTGAATCAAGATTCAAATCTACAATTGCAAGGGAAAGGTCTTTATTTTGAGAAATAATATTTTTAGCCTCTGTCTGATTTGAAGCAAGATAAAAATCAAAGTCGGGATTCTTTCTTTTGAGAAAATCGGCAATACCTTCCTGCAGGCCCTTGTGGTCATCAAGAAACAATATTTTTAATGTGGATTGCAATTGTAGTTCCTCCCTCATTTATTATTTCAAGAGTGCCGCCAAGTTCTTCTGCCCTCTCCTTCATATTTTTTAAGCCATAATGATTTTTACCATCTTTTTTGCCGGCAGTTTTTACAGCCTCTTCTTCTGCAAAGCCGCTTCCATCATCATGAATTTTAATCATCAGCTCATCAGCAACATCAATCATCTTCACTGTTACCTGGCTTGCATTTGCGTGTCTTGCAATATTGCTTAAAGCCTCGTGCAGAATATAGAGAATCTCAATAGACTGCGAAGAAGAAAGTTTTTCTACCAGCAAAGACATACAGGAAAAATCAGTTTTTATCTGGCAGTTATTTTCAAAGGAAATAAGAGTTTCCTGCACAAGCTCCTTAAAAGGCTTTGAAAGATTTTGATGAAGTGTATCTATAAGATAGCGGGTTTGCGAAAGAGCCCGCTCAGCATAAAACTGGCTTTTCTGATTTTCTCCCGTCTGCTGATAGATTTTTACAGCCGCTAAATCCTGGGCAACCGTATCGTGCAAATCACGGCTGAATTTTTTCTGGGCTTCGTTTACAGCCTTAAAACGTTCAAACTCAGATTTTTGAATTATCTGTTTGTAAATAATAAAGGCACCTACAATAATCATAAGGGCCGCAGAAAAGAATATAAGCGTGTCAAAACCGGAAGAAACGCCCCGCTGAATATTGTGGGTCTTATTCTGGAAAATTGAAAGAAGAATGATTTTTTCAGAAAGATTAAGCTCAGAATTTTCTGCCTTATCAGGAATAGTCAGGAGTGAACGAACCCTATCATAATCCTGTGAAAAACCTGAATCAAAGTAAACATAAGGCTTTAGTTTATTAAGAAAATTATCAATAAAGCTTTCATCAATTGTTTGATTTGTCAGGGCATTTTGAACCAGCGAAAAATCTTCATCCAGCCGGGAAAACATTTTGCCCGCCTTAAAACGGCAGTATTCAGTAACAGAAAAATTGATTACAGCTATATAGAGAAGAATGAATTCAATTTTCAAAAAAAACTTAAACTTTTGCATTTTAAATAATAATACCAAAGGATTAGAGAAAAAGGAAGTTAGCGGAGTCGGGATTTTTTCCCAGCCCCACAGGGAAATAATATATATATTTTGATTAAAAGCAATTTTATAATACTTTCGAGAGATAAATATAGATAAATCAATTTAAAAGGTTGCTTTTATGAAACGCTTTCTTTTGATTGTTTCATGCCTGTTGTTGACCTTTGCTCTTTCTGCGCAAGAGCTTCAGGATGAAAAGGAATCCCCACCAAGATACCAGGGCTTTGCTGCGGGTGGTGATTTACTAACTCAGTTTGCTTTAGGAGATTATTCCAAATTTGCATTAATGAATCTTGGCGGCTCACTTGCAGGTGAATATACCTTACCTCTTGAGCTTCCCAAAAATATGGATTTAGGACTCGCTCTACGGGCTGAGTTCGCTCATGTTTTTGTAAAAGCTGATACAGCCTTAAAAGCCGATGAAGAAATAAGGGCCTTTGGTGCTGCCTGGCTACGAATCCCTTTTATGCTTGGAAATCAGTTTTTTGCTTTTCAACCGGAGCTTGGAGGCGGTCTTTCTGTATTCCTTTCTCAATACGAAATTAAGGGTGAAAGAAAAAGCAATACTTATCTTTCACCTCTTATAAGCATTACTCCCTCTTTCCGCTGGATTCCAGAACCTTTGCAGAAGCTTGAGGTTGAAGCAGCCCCACTCTTTACTATTGTTCCCGAAAAAGAAAAGGCAACAATGATGCTGGGCTTGAGACTGGGTGCAATCTGGCACTTCCAGCTTAAGAATGAAACTGATAAAGAAGATAAGAAAGCGGCAAAGCTTGCAAAGGCAGAAGAGAAACGTCAGAAAAAAGAAGCTGAACGTCTGGAAGCAGAAGAAAAACGCAGAAAAGAAGAAGAACGTCTGGCTGCCGAAGAAGATAAGCGCAGAAAGAAAGAAGAAGAAAAAGCTCTTCGAGAAGAAGAGAAACGTAGACAAGAAGAAGAAAAGACCCGTCTTGAAGAAGAGGCTGAAAAACAGAGACTTGCCGAAGAGGCTGAGAAAGCTCGCCTCGCAGAGGAAGCAGAAAAACAGCGTCTTGCCGAAGAGGCTGAGAAAGTTCGCAAGGCCGAAGAAGAACGTCTTGCCGCAGAGGAAGCAGAAAAACAGCGTCTCGCTGAAGAAGCCGAAAAAGTCCGAAAAGCCGAAGAAGAACGTCTTGCTGCAGAGGAAGCGGAAAAGCAGCGCCTCGCTAATGAAGCTGAGAAGGCTCGCAAAGCTGAAGAAGAACATCTTGCTGTAGAGGAAGCAGAAAAACAGCGCCTCGCAGATGAAGCCGAAAAAGCCAGAAAAGCCGAGGAAGAAAGACTTGCCGCCGAGGAAGCAGAAAAGCAGCGCCTCGCAGATGAAGCTGAAAAGGCTCGCAAAGCCGAAGAAGAACGTCTTGCTGCAGAGGAAGCAGAAAAGCAGCGCCTCGCAGAAGAAGAAGCCGAGAAGGCACGCAAAGCCGCAGAACCTTCCTTCGTTACCGAGCGCCTTGGTCTTAACCGTATTCTTTTCTTCAGTAAGAATGGCGCCGTATTCTCCGGCTTAAGCCGCGAACAGATTCGCCAGAATGAAAAGACAATAGATACCGCCGTAGAACTTATCAAAGAGCATCCGGAATGCAAGGTCATTATTGAAGGTTACGCAAATAACATCAGCGGCACCGAAGAAGAAGACCGCACCGCCTGCCAGCCGCTTTCTTTATGGCGCGCAGAATACATCAAAAAGGAACTCATTAAGCGCGGCATTGCAGCAGACAGAATTGAAACCGTCGGCAAAGGCGGAGCAAATCCTCTTGCAAGCAGAAGCGACCGCGACAACTGGTGGAAAAACCGCCGCGTAGAATTTGTAATCACATACGAAAGCGAGGTACAGGATGAATAGAACAAAACTCATTTCTTTGATTTTGATTACAACCATAGTATTTGCATCATGTTCAAGTCATATTATTGATATTACAGAAGCCCTTACCCAGACAGAAGCATCAAAGGATGATACTAAAAAGACTGCAGGAAATGGCCCGTCAACTGAAAGACCGTATTTTACACTTACACCAGATACAAGAGGCATTAAGCTTATTCTGGATGATGATGTTACTTTGCAGGAATATGCAGGTTCTTCAATGAACGTGGAAGGGATACCTATCCAAATTAGTAACATGGATTGGACAAAGAAAGAATTTGTTTTCCCATTTACTACACAAGGGCAAACTTATAATGTTAAGCTTTCTGCAAATATAATTATTAATGATGGAACTCCAGGTGGTAATCATAAATGGATAACAAATACACAGGAATGTGTCGCAGGTGGTGGAATAGATTATACTCAGTATATAAACCCTGCACCGCTCATGAATATGCAGATAAATGCAAATTATAATGGCAGTTATTTTACCGTGGAATGTATTGCAAATACAGGTACTGTTTTAATAGATCCATCATATTTTACTAATCCTAATGTAGAGCTTGCATTAATTCTAGGTGAATTAGATTGGTCTCATACAGAATGGGGAGATAACCATTTTCTGACACTTCCTGAGGAGATTACTAATAGTAACAGAGTTTTTTCAGCAACATTTACACTATCAAATCTTTCTAATTGGGGAAATTATGATTATAAATATTGGGCATCTGCAGCTCCTCATTTTTATTTTGTTGGATTTGGAAATACAGAGTTTGAAATTACTCCGATATCAAAAACTACAGAAAAAACTTATAATCCTTAAACCGGCAGCTACAGCCTGCTGCAGCTTGTATTGTAAAACAGGCCAGAAGACACATTACTCTCTGGCTTCTATATTAGTTCATATTCTTTATAATCGCAGTAAAAAACTCTGCACTCCACAAGTCCAGTTTACGTTCGTCTTGTATAAAGGGGCGAACGTCTTTTTTTGCGGACTCGAAATTATTATTATATTTTTTATATATAAAAGCTAATTTTTATGTTATAATTGAATTATGAATTATGGAGGTTTATACATATGAATGGACAGATGAACAATTATAACTCATATATGCAGGAATCATATTCACCTATAGATGTTAATACACTTCCCTATTTTGTAGATATGAAAGCTATGTACGATTATGCCAAAAAAAAGGGTGTTTCAATTTCTTCTCTATCAGATTCTGAGAAAGAAAAGTTTTTGAGAGCTAATCCTGCAAGTAAAAAAGCTACGAATTTATAATCGCAGTAAAAAACTCTGTACTCCACAAGTCCAGCTTACGTTCGTCCTGAATAAAGGGGCGAACGTCTTTTTTTGCGGCTTCAAAATCAATTTCTTTGAAGCGTTCGCAAAGCATTTCTTTTAAAACTGGTAGAGTAAGAGTTTCACTAGGATTCCACTTTTCGCTTTGTTCAAGACGCTTTTGCAGGTGAGGAAGATTAGGCTTTGTTCCTCGCGAAAGATACCAGACCAAATCATAAAAATCCCTGCCCTTTACTCTGTTCTTCCAGGCACGGCATAAAACCGCATGAAGCTTTCCCGCAAAAAGAGAGGCCTCATCGTACATTTTTACGGCATAAGGAATTGGAAGTAAGGCATACTTTGTTTCATAGCTTGCAAGAGGTGGCGGATTAGTATCTATTTCGAATTTTATTTTGATTTGTTCTCCGCTTTGAAGGCCTGCAACGAGAGGTTTTGAAGGAACAATCTTCAATAACTGAATCAGTGTTTCACCTTTTATAAAAGCTGATTGAACTGCACTTTCCTTTGTTTTTGTTTTCTGTTCTACTGTTAGAGAAAAACCAGCGGCTGCAAGCTCTTCTTCAAGAAATGAAAAATACTTTGAAAGAGAAAAAGCTGGATCTGGACTACATAAGGAGAAATCCATATCTTCGCTAAAACGGTCCAGCCCATAAAAAATGCGCAGGGCTGTTCCACCGTAAAAGGCCGCTTCCTTAAAAAAATCTCCCCGGGCAAGACCGCACAAAGCAACTTCCTGAATAATTTCCTTTAGGGCATTTTTATAATCTTCTGTGTTTTTACATTCATAGCGTTGAAGCATTGATTGAATTACACTTGTCATTATTTACCCTCCTTTTCCAGCAGCCTGCACAAAAAATTAAGATTCTTTTTTCTGTAAAGCGGACACAAAAACAGAAGCGATTCCCGGTTCAGCTTTTCGAACTCATCTTCATCAATACGAAGGTTATCAAATAAAAGCTGCTTTAACGCCTTTAAAGAAGTTACCGGCTTCTGCTTACAGAGGGTATCACAAAGAGCCTTTTCTGGAGTTGCAATTAAATAGCCGCGGTTATTCCATACCTGAACCATAGTTTCATGAGGATAAGCTGCCAGAGGAATATCCTGATAGGTGTAGGTTCCAAAATCATTTGTAAACTTTTTAGTACGGTTTTTGCAGGTTGTTGCAGACGTATAAATATTTACCCTTTCTGGAATAAGCCCATAAAATGAAAGTGCATATTCAAAGGAAAGATAAGACGGTCCATAAATTGAACAGGCAAGAATATGAGGAGGTATATTACTTTCGGTTTCGTAGCGTCCGTGCCTTATATGATGATATATTCCCTGCCTGCGAAGGGAGGCAAGCTTATTGTTTGGAGAAGCATAATTTTGTCTTTGCAGCGATTCGCAAAGTGTTATTGTATCCCAAAACATATCGATTTCCACCAGATATTTGAATATTACTGCATTATCTGGAGGAAATCAAGTGTTTTTTTTCTTAAAAAAAAGGTACCTCAAAATTGAAGTACCCTTGTGTCATGCTGAACCTTCGCAGCATAGCTGCTCGGAGACTCGCTAAAAATAGTCCAACGGACTATTTTTACACTGCTTCGCAGTGTCGCTCACTAAGTTTCAGCATCTATAATGAGACCCCGAAACAAGTTCGGGGTGACTTTCAATCACTAGAATGAACCAGCTACAGCAACGGCGCACGCAACAGTACATGCCTAAAATAGCAAATGCGTTAAAAAAAACAGTCCATCGGGACTGTTTTTTAGCATTTACTTACTAAATGGCTCGCCCGATTTATCGGGCGCCTAAGGTTGTACCGTTGCTTTTAGAGATATCTAAAAACAAACGATACAACGATAATTATTTAGAAACTTCCTGCAACAGCAACTGCACAGGCAACGGTACAACCGACCATAGGGTTGTTACCCATTCCCATGAAGCCCATCATTTCTACGTGAGCTGGTACTGATGAAGAACCGGCGAACTGTGCATCTGAGTGCATACGTCCGAGAGTATCAGTAAAGCCGTAAGAAGCTGGACCTGCAGCCATGTTATCAGGATGGAGTGTA
>CAMNGG010000156.1 GCA_946537975.1 uncultured Treponema sp.
AAAAATGGCTATTGATGAACACTTGCAGACTGTAAGACACAGCTGCGCTCATGTGATGGCAGAAGCTATTTTGAAGCTTTACCCGGGCACAAAGATTGCTATCGGACCTGCTATCGAAAACGGATTTTACTATGACTTTGAATTTCCAACCGACACCCGTTTCACCGAGACCGATTTTGCTACCGTTGAAAAAGAGATGAGAAGAATCCTTGCCGGAAATCACGAATTTGTTCGCAAGGAAGTTTCTAAAGAAGAAGCACTCAAACTTTTTGCAGACCAGCCTTATAAAATTGAACTGATTAACGATTTACCGGAAGGTGAAACTATCTCTACATACGAGCAGGATGGATATCTTGACCTTTGCCGCGGACCACACGTAGCAAGCACTAAAGAAATCAACGGACAGGCATTTAAGCTGGACCGTGTTGCCGGAGCTTACTGGCGTGGTGACTCTAACCGCACTATGCTTACCCGCGTTTACGCTCTCTGTTTTGAAAAGCCAAATGATCTTAAAGATTATCTTGCTATGCTGGCTGAGGCAGAAAAGCGCGACCACCGTAAGCTTGGTCAGGAAATGGATCTCTTCCACCTCGACCCTGAAGACCCGGGTCAGATTTTCTGGCATCCAAACGGATGGACTATCTACACTGTTATGCAGGACTATATGAGAAAGATGGTTCGCCGCGACGGATATCAGGAAGTTAATACTCCTGCTATCATGCCACGCACTCTCTGGGAACGTTCCGGCCACTGGGGACACTATCAGCAGAACATGTTTATCACAGAATCTGAAAAACGAATGTTCGCTATTAAACCGATGAACTGTCCTGGTGCCCTTGAGATTTTCAAGAGCCGCCAGCGTTCTTACAAGGATTTGCCACTCCGTCTTGCAGAGTTTGGTCACGATGTTCGTAACGAACCAAGTGGAACTCTCCACGGTGTAATGCGTGTTCGCGGCTTTGTTCAGGATGATGCTCATATTCTTTGTACAGAAGAGCAGATTGGACCGGAAGTAGCAAAGTTCTGTAAGCTTTTGAAGCAGGTTTACCATGACTTTGGCTTTAATGACCTTGTAGTAAAGTTTTCTACAATGCCGGAAGATCACGTTGGTGACCTTGCAACCTGGGAAAGAGCTGAAAAGGGACTCGCTGATGCCTGTCACGAAGCTGGTCTTGAATATGAGATTCAGCCTGGTGAAGGTGCCTTCTATGGTCCAAAGCTTGAGTTTAAACTTTACGACTGCATCGGCCGTGAATGGCAGTGCGGTACAATTCAGGTAGACTATCAGCTTCCTTCTGCAGAGCGCCTTGATGCTACATACATTGGAGCAGACAACCAGAAGCACCACCCTGTTATGCTTCACCGCGCTATCCTTGGTTCTTTCGAGCGCTTCCTTGGTATCCTCATTGAAAACTTTGCAGGTAACTTCCCTACCTGGCTCGCTTTTGAGCAGGCAGCTATTGTTCCTGTTTCTAATGATTTTGATGATTATGCAAAGAAGGTATATGAGTCACTTATTGGGGCTGATATCCGTGCCAATGCATACCTTTCTACAGAAAACATGAGAAACAAAATCAAAACAATCACAAAGGAACATAAAACTCCTTATATTCTGATTGTTGGTGAAAATGAACAGAAGGAAGGTACTGTAACCGTTCGCTTCCGCCAGAACAGCGGTCTTGAACAGAAGACAATGAAAATTGAAGAATTCATTGCTTATGTTCAGAAGAAGAACGAAGAAAAAGGTACAGACATCTAATAACAATCTATTAATTTGAAAAAGCATAGACCCCGTTGTAAAATATTAATATATATTCACAACGAGGTCTTTTTTTTATGCATTCCTTAAGAACACGTTTTATTGTAATTTTTGGACTCTTCATTCTTCTTTCAAGTACTATAATGGGCGTTTTTTCAGCATATAGTATTATAAATACGGGAGTTGCTCTTTGTTCTGAGCAGGGAGTTCCAATTGCCCAGAAAGCAGATGAAGTATTGGATGGCGATAAGTTTGAGGAACTAGCATTAAATCCTTCTGTAAATAATCCTTATTATGAAGAAGCCCGTCTTGCCCTTCTGGAAATAAAAGAAACAATTAACTGTTCATATCTTTATACAATGGCGCCTGCAGGTGGAACAATTTTTAAGTATATTATTGATGGTTCCTGCGATCCGAGCGATACTGAAAACTTTTCTGATTTAGGAACTCATGAAGATATTTCTGATTATGGTGAAGGTCCGCTTCTTGCAATGCAGGATGGAGGCTTTCATTCGTCTGGGCTTGAAAAACAGGATACCTGGGGCTATACAATTTCCACTTATAAGGGAATCAAAAACTCAAAGGGAAAGGTAGTAGGCTTTATTGGAGTTGATTTTAATGTTGAAACGATTCTTCAAATGCTGAAACGAAGGATTATAAGCATTGCCATAGTAAGTATTATCGTTCTTATAATTGGAATTGTACTTATCGTTCTTTTTACCTCCCGTATATTTGGAACAATGAAGATTATATCACAGGCAATGGAAAAAATTGCATCCGGAAAAGCAGATCTGACTTTTAGAATTCCGGAACATGGTAATAATGAACTTTCTACTCTTGCAAAAAACTGTAATGGAGTAATTTCAAGCTTAAATACTTTGATAACACAGCTGCAGGGTGAAACTGGAATTTTGAATGAAACAGGAAGCGAACTGTCTACAAAAATGTCTGAGCATATAAAAGTTCTTTCGGCCGCAACAAAAGATATAGAAGATATTTCTTCAAGTATTACTGACCAGTCAGGTAAGGTTGAAGGAATTACTAATGGTATGCAGTCTGTAGAAAGTGAAATCAGAAGTCTTGATCAGAAACTTAGTCAGCAATCTGAGGCAATACAACAATCTTCTTCAATCATTGAAGAAATTACAGGCAGCATTAAATCTGTAGATTCAAATGTTAATGAGATTATAAGTGAATATAAGCTTCTTGTAAAAGAGGCAACAGAAGGACAATCACAGCAGAACAGTGTAACGAAACAAATTGGTAACATTGCTCAACAAAGTGAACACCTGCTTTCGGCCAATGCATCGATTTCTTCTATTGCGAAGCAGACTAACCTTCTTGCTATGAATGCGGCAATTGAAGCATCACACGCAGGAGAAGCTGGAAAAGGCTTTGCAGTTGTTGCGGGAGAAATCAGAACGCTTGCCGAAACCTCTGCTAAACAATCCGATTCGATTTCTCACCTTTTGCAAAGTATTACCGACGCAATCAGTGGAATTGTAGAGTCTTCAAATAAATCTGCACTAAACTTTGCCAGTGTCGCAGAAAAAATTAAACATCTTGAAGAGCTTATTGATCAGGTTCAGTCGGGAATGAATGACCAGCGTCATGGCGCAGAAAATATTCTGAACTCAATGCTTACCCTTGAAGGAACCACAAGCGATATCACCTCTGCTTCATCTCATATGAAAGGAGAAAGTGAACACGTATTTGAAGGCATACGTGCGTTGAATGAACTTGCAGAAAGCACTATGAATAAATCAACTAATGTAACAGTCCGAATGGAAGAAATGAAGAATACGGCAGAAGCCACAGCAAAGGCTTCGGACCGTAATTTATCGGCAACAAGTAAAGTTGCGGATATGATTAATGGATTTTCAACAGGCAGCTAAAAAATATTTTTTTGATTTTTTACTATTTTGCTCTTGATTAACTCTCATAAAAAGTATATATTATTAATCACGCAACGGGCAATAGCGCAGCTGGTAGCGCGTCTGGTTTGGGACCAGGATGTCGGGGGTTCAAATCCCTCTTGCCCGACTTTGTAAGTCCTTGTATTATAAGGACTTATTTATTTTAACCAAAGTGGCCTTTGTGTCTTTTGTTAATGTCTTGTTAATAAAATTCACGGAGGCCATTAATGTTTTATCACCCTTTCAAAAAGACCGTAAAGTCAAAAGCAGGTAAAACAACTAAGCGTTGGTATTATTGGTGGAAAGATCCAATAACTGGAATACAGCATCAGATCAAAATGGACTGCCCCAAAGAAACTGCGAGATTGTTTTAAGATTCCAGAAGAATTAAAGCCGTTTGTAAGTGATTACAAAATTAATGTATTCAATATAGCCTGGTTAAGTGATGAACAAATTAATATGTTCAAGAGTGATTTCAAGTTTATCGCAAAGTATTTCCAGACTAAAAGAAAAAACAAGCAATATATACCAACAACAGAGGAAATAGAACATGTTGATTCACTGCTAAAAATGTTTATTGCATTAACAGGTGACAAACATTTTGAATCGCTTTATAATGAAGGTAACTTAAAGAATAAGAAAGGAGGTGTTACTATGTGCGATATTGTTCAGGGATTTGTAGATGAAGGAATTGTAAAAGGTAGAGCTGAAGAAAAAGCTGATATGATTAGAAAAATGCTCGAAACAAAATTTGCTACAGAGCAGCAGATAGCAGACCTTCTTAAAATTTCTGTAAAAGAAGTTAAAAAGATTGCTAAAAAGGTACCTGTAGAGGCATAACGATCTCAGGTTTTCTAACATAGTTAATTTTATAAGAAGACGGATTACAAATAATGTATTCCGTCTTTTTTGTATAACAAAACAAGTATATAAATATGAGTGAATTTTTTGATGAATTGATAACAGGTTTGAATGAAGCTGTAGCTATTGAGCGTCTTGCCCGATAAAAGACTTCTCTTTATGGGAAGTCTTTTTTATTTAACTTCAGTAACAAAAAGCTTTTACTTAAGTGTTTTATCTATATACATGAAAAACATAAGGGAAAGAAAAATGAATAAAAAATTTTTAATCAAAACAATTATTATTTCTATTCTGACACTAAACTTTACTCAGGCTTTTGCACAGTCAAAACAGAACAAGGTAAAAGTTGAATTGGCTAACGTAACATCGGACAATGGCAAACTTCTCGTAAGTGTTTATAATTCTGAAAAATGTTTTAATAAAAAAGATCCCTGTTATACTACAATAATAATTCCAACTAAAGATAAAACTGAAATTGAAGTTGAACTTCCGGATGGAGATTATCTGTTTGCAATTTGTCATGACATTAACAATAATGGAAAACTTGATGAAGGAATGTTTGGAATGCCAAAAGAGCCGGTTGCGATGAACAATTATAACGGTAAAAGCATTCCTAAATTCAGTAAATTAAAGGTAAGCATTTCAAATGATTCAGTACTTCCAATGGAGTTATTTTCCTTTTAGGAGTTTTTAATGAAGAATAAAATTTTGCCTGCTGTTTTTTTACCATTACGCAGTCTTGCCTTTTTCCTGATTTTTATAACCGGAAGTCTGTCATTAAAAAAAGACCTGAGTGAAATAAGTAACTGGTGGTCTATTGCTGCAAGCATAATGAATATTATCATTATACTTCTGCTGATTATAATTACTAAAAAAACAGGCTCAAGCTATGGTAAATTGATAAATTATGAGAAAGGCAAAACAAAAGGCAGAGAGATTTTTTTGACACTTCTTATTATTTTTTCAGTTGGTATGCTTGGAATGTA
>CAMNGG010000157.1 GCA_946537975.1 uncultured Treponema sp.
TAAAAGATATGATGGGTATGAGTGCTTACAATTATGCGGTGCTGTTTAAGAAGCAGAAATTAGTAGATATCTTAGAACCTTATCACAAATCTGTATAAATAAAATTCCTCACAGAGTACACAGAGGGCACAGAGAAGATATATTTTTTTATACTCCTCTGTGCCCTCTTATGCTTTGTGAGAAATTCTAAAAAAAGGCCCGCGCGGTTGATGGATTATCGCACGGGCCTTAATTTTTTCAATTTGATTTATCTATTTATCAGGTTCGAAATCCCCTACCCTGGAACCTGACACCTAGTACCTGTTAGTTATTAGCGCTTCAAGCTCAATACAGTTTCAAGCAGTGTATCTGCTGTCTGAATTGTCTTAGCGTTAGACTGGAAACCACGCTGGGTTACAATCATATCTGTCATCTGTTCAGAAAGGTCAACGTTTGACATTTCCAAAGCACCGGCCATCAGAGTACCCTTTCCGGCAACTCCTGATTCACCAATGCGGGCCATACCAGAGTTGTTAGACTCAACGTAAGTATTATCACCGGCTTTTTCAAGACCGCGGTCGTTTGCAAAGCTTGCAAGAGCAATCTGACCGATTGTGCGGTTTGTACCATTAGAATAAACTCCGGTGATAATTCCGCTTGAGTCAATCTTGAAGTTATCAAGATAACCCATTGTGTAGCCGTCCTGGTAGAAAGCCTTTGTTGTAGACTTAGAAGCAGACTGGGTAATTGTATCCTTGAAGGAACCGATTGTTCCAAGGTTGATGTTCAAGGTCTGGCGGTAAGGATTTCCTTCCGCATCCGGATTTGATTCAGCTACAGCAAAAGAAGTCTGAATTACAATCTGTCCTTCCGGATTAGATACGTTTCCTGCTGTATCACTTACTGACTGAAGTGCTCCATAGTTATCGAAGTTTACGAGGAAAGTGTTTCCTACTCCGTCTGTTGTTCCAAGACCAACTCGAGTCTGTGTGTAATCAGCATTGTCAGCATCAATCAAAACTGTAGCTTCCCACTGATTTGGATTTCCAACTACGCGGCGGAAAGAAACTGAAAGCATGTGTTCATTACCAAAGCTGTCGTAAATCTTCTGCTCAGTTCCCCAGGTTCCTTTATATACATCATCTGCACTTGCTCCTTCAGCAATTTCCGGAGTGTTCTTATTCAGGTTGCAGGCAAAGTTTACATTTGTTGTTTCCTTAGCAGGGTCCTTTGATCCTACAGGAATAATCAGATCTTCCGGTGTTGCGGCTGTGCTTACCAGCATCTGTCCGTTTACTTCATCTGCCATCCAGCCCTGTACACGCATACCATTTGCAGGGTTTACCAGAGTTCCGTCACGGTCAAGACCGAAAGAACCATTGCGTGTGTAGAAAGATTCTTCACCGCTCTTGAGGAGGAAGAAGCCATTACCCTGAATTGCGATATCAGTTGAAACGCCTGTTGACTGAAGGTTACCCTGTGTAAAGACATTGTCAATTGAGGCAATGGTCATACCAAGTCCAACTTCCTTAGGGTTTACACCACCAAGCTCGTCAGTTGGTTTTGCAGCTCCCGACATCTGCTGACTGATCATATCCTGGAAGTTAACACGTCCACGTTTAAAACCGTTTGTGTTTACATTCGAAATGTTGTTACCAATTACGTCCATTCTTGTCTGGTGATTCTGAAGTCCTGAAACTCCAGAATAAAGTGATCTCATCATATACTAAATCCTTCCTTCCTACCCATTAGTCAGCGTAAATCGCTCTTATTTTATCCATGCTGTAATACATTCCGTTCACAAGAACCTGTGGATTTTCCCCTCGAGTTGCCCCTTCCACAATTCCCTGAACGTTGGTATCACCAATATCCAGTTCTACAGTTTTACCTAATGTTGCAGCCGCTTCTGAACTGTTTATAAAGGCTGCCATCTTTGAAAAGGATGAACTCATGTTTGTCATCTGTTCCAGGGAGCTGAACTGAGCCATCTGGGAAATAAACTCTGTATTTTCCATAGGGCTTGTCGGATCCTGGTTCTGCAGCTGGGTAATAAGCAGCTTCAGAAAATCATCCTTTCCCAATTCATTGGAAGTTTTTCTTCCTTCCACAACGAGCGTTTTATTATAGTTGTTTACCGCATTTTCAACGGCAAACTTTTCGCCCGCACTCATCTGAGTGTTAATACTGTTTTGTGTGCTAAGTAGTTCCATCATTTCTCCTAGCCTATAATCGAAAATCCGTTAAAAAACGAGCCGAAAGGGTCGTTTTAGGATTATCGAAAGAATGGCTCTGAGGCAAGCTGTGCTTGCCGACCTTCTTTTATATCGTCAGTTTACGCAACGATGTTTACAGAATAATTTGACATATCTTCGATATTTTCAAAGATATCATCAAACTCGGCACTAAGACCTTCGGCCGAATCTCCATAAGCACGTTTTGCAAACAGATTTCTTGTTTCGTCCTGTCCTTCAAAACCCATATTCTGGTTGAAAGAACCGCCGTTATTCATTGCGACATCAAAGCTTGCAGTATCAAAGCCACTCTTAATAAAGGCTTCACGCAAAGTTTCAGCATTATCTTTAAATACCTGAAGAGCTTCCTTTGTCGCAACTGTTATATGGCCACTTAAGGTTTTACCATCCAGAGACAAATGAATCTTTACATTTCCTAAATCATCCGGATGAAGTATAAGATTTATTGTTCCCTGATTGTTATCTTTAAGTACAATATTTCCTGCTTTTACAAATTCCGGAGCAACATTACTAAGCTGATTTGAAAGCATTGCCTGATAATTTGAACCATTACTTGCGGCAGTCTGTGTGTTCAGGGAAAGTACATCGGCTTCGGCATTTGGATTAAGATCCAAACTCATAACAGCCGTACTATCGTTAGTTAGTTTTATTTCTGATGTCTTAACAAGTGATTTTTTATTTTCTTCAGGAGATACTTCGTTTTCAAGCTTAGTCCGCTGATCTTCTACTGTGATTTTTCCTTCTTTATCAAGTGCAAACTGCTTTTTAGTATTTTCATTCTTTCCAGAAAAATCAAAAGTTGAATTTTCAGGCTTAGCTTCTCCCGCATTTTCAATAACAGCAGGCTGAATAACCAGGTCTCTTTCGATTGCAGATACACTTTCATCTTTTTCTTTATTTACAGGCTGTTCTTCGGCCTTTTCAGAAAGCTTTTGCGAAAGGGCCGCAAACTTAATTTTTTCATTCTGGCCCTCTTCTTCTGCATTTTTTTCAAGATTTTCAAGACGCAAAAAATCCTTTTCCGAAAGCTTTTTATCTTTCTTTGAGTCTTTTACATCTTTTACATTCTTTTTTTCGTTCTTGGAAAGCTCTTTTTTATCGCTTATATTGATTTTTTTGTCGGACTTTTCACCGATTTTTAATTTATCATCAGCTTTAGCATCAGTTTTCTTGTCTGAATCAGCAATTTCGTTTTTTCTGACTGCATTTTCTGATTTTTCCTCAGGTTCTTTTTCCTTTTCAACCTTAACTTCAGAAGCATTTTCTTTGTTTTCGATTTTTTCTGCTTCAAGCGGCTTTGCTTCTTCAACCTTATCATCTTCTTTATAAGAAGCAAGAAGGTCTTCGAAAGAAATTGAAGACTGTTTTGGAGAATCTTTAATTGCGGCAGATAACTGGAAATCCTGTACTTGAGACTGATTAGCGATGATATCTGTGATTGCCTGATATGACACTTGGCAAATCTCCTTAAATGCGTTGAAGATTTGCCATTTCTGAATGTTAGTCGAGGGACTCCGGCTTACTTAACATCTTCCGCTGTATTTCTGCAGCCCGGTCAGATGGCATTAAAGAAAGCCAGTAAGAACCCATAGACGAGGAACCTTCGGCGGCTGCAATCTCTTCGACTTTGCGAAGGACGTCTATAACTGTCTGATCATCCATCGCAACAAGAATGTTAACCGCAGCTTCAGGCCTCATGCCATTCAGATTTTTAGCAATCTGTTCAACGTTTATATTCTTATCATCGTATTTTTTTACTTTGAGGTTAAATGTTTTTTCTCTCTCTTCCTGATTTTTTTCCCTTTCTGCAAGCTCAGCGCTAACCTGTTCATTCTGCTTTTCTGCCGCTTCAATGTCACTTTCCCGCTTATCCAGCTCTTCCTTAAAGATATCCAGAGCCTGTCTTTGTTTGTTCAGTCGGTCTTCATCAAGATTTGCCACGAGGGGACGTGATTGAGTTGCGGTTGAAGAAGTCTGAGGGGCTTTTTTCAAAATCTTATAGGCTGGGGAAAAAATCGATTTTACATGAACAACGCCGAGGTAATCAAACCATAAAAGACCACCCGCTAAAAGTATGAGAATAATTATTAATAGAACAAAAGTTTTTCCCAAAGACTTTTTGAAAGACATATTTCCCCCTCGGTTATAACCCCTTAGTCAATCAAACCACTAATAGCTGCACCCAGTGTAATATCATTGTCACAAGATACAATATTCCAGTAAATTCCAAGCTGACGGGTAAGTACTTCATCAAGATATCCGTAAACCCGCTCGCGAACCTTATAGGTCTTAAAGAAGGTTGTACCATCACACAAAATACAGATTGGTTTTGCGGCATTCTTGCCCTCACCTGTCTTAACAGCACAGGCAGTAAGAATTGCGGCAGAATAGCGGGCAGAACGTTCCGCAATTGCGTCCAGAATCTGGAACATCTTATCTACGTCTTCATCGCTTGCAAGCTCGCAGGCAATTTTTCCAAGCAGGCAGTCCTTGTTATAAGGATGATGCAGGAACTTATCCATTTCTATGAGAGTTAAGGTTTCAAGACCATTGATTGCAGATGCTGTTTTTTCTGTAAACAAGCCGTCTTTAGCCGCTGCCTTAAGGGCAAACCAGGAAACTGGTCCAAGATAAGCACCTGAACAGAGCTTTTCAAGATAGAAGGTTCCTGGTTTTACAGTAGTTTTATCAAAATCTACATCAAAATCAGAACGGTTTACGCGAAGGAACTTTCCGCTTTCACATACAACAATCTGTTTTTTGATATTGCAGCAGTCACAATCCGGCTGAATATAAGCCGCATTCATACCGGTTCCAAGAATAAAGCCGATATTTGATGAATAACGGTCTCCGTCTTCTGCGCAGGCAGCACCGGCAAGCAATGCGGCTACGGTGTCATTACAAAGAGTAATGCGTTTAATTGAGTTCCAGCCGTGGGCAGCCAGAGCTTCCTTGAGGCAGGCGCCAATCTTAGAGCCTACAACTTCAGGAGCCTTTACTTCCTTAGAGAAGCCGAGCAGAATACCGTCTCCGTCCTCCTGAATCTCCATTGGATAAGAGAAGCAGAAGCCGATTCTGTCTGATTTATTTTTAAGATGTTCAAGATTATTTGCAATCTGTTCAAAAAAGTCTTTGCGTGAAAGCTCGCGCTCTACGCCAGGCATGCGGGTCTTTTCCATTTCAGAAATCTGAGCCTGCCCGTCAGCATCAAAAGTTACCAGGCAGGAACGGAAGTTTGTTCCACCCGCATCAATTACAATTACACTCTGATTTTTTGCAGATTTTTCAGGCGGATTACAGAAGGTACGGATCATATCCTGATCAGACCCCTCTTTTTTCAAGCCTTTTTTCATATCATAAAGAATTGCCTGAGCTACACTCAGAACATCAACATGATTTACAAAATTATGTGCAGAAAGAAAAGCACTAACCTGATTATTCATTTTATTTTCCTGTTTGTTTTTTGTTGCATATATTATACAAGGATTTTTAGTTAAAAGCAAACGATATTATGGATTGCCACACTACAATCCACAATGAGGGGCTCTCTCTAATTGAAGAAAGCGGGCCATTTTGTTATATTATTCAGACTATGCTTGACCTGGAATCCCTGAAAAAAGAACTTAATCCTCAGCAATATAGAGCCGTAACTACAACTGACGGTGCAATTCTGATAATTGCCGGCGCAGGAAGTGGTAAAACCCGTGTAATTACCTTCCGTATTGCCCACATGCTGGATAAAGGCATTCCTCAAAGCTCAATTCTGGCCCTTACTTTTACAAACAAGGCCGCCAAAGAAATGGCAGACCGAATCAAAACTCTTACCGAAAAGAAGCTTCAGAATCTTACTGTTTCTACCTTCCACGCTTTTGGTGTAAAAATTCTTCGCCAGGACATAGACAAGCTTGGCTGGCGTGAAAACTTTTCTATTTATGATGAAACAGACCGTGTTGCCCTTATCAAGGAATGTGGCCGCGAGCTTAAGTTTTCTCCGGAAGCAATGGATATCTACACAATCGGAAACCTGATTTCAAATATCAAAACCGGCCGTAAAAACTGGGAATCAGCAAATGACATGTACCGCCCTCTTTACGAGCTTTATCAGGAAGGACTAAAACTCTATAACGCAGTTGATTTTGACGACCTGATTGTTCTGCCGATAAAGCTTTTCCGAGAGTATCCCGAGGTTCTTGAGCGCTACCGTGAACGCTATAAGTACATTATGGTAGATGAGTTTCAGGACACAAGCCATCAGCAGTATGAAATGATGCACCTGCTTGCAGATAAAAACGTTGCCGTAGTTGGTGATGATGACCAGTCTATTTATTCCTGGCGTGGTGCAGACTATCAGAATATCGTAAATTTTGAAAAGGACTTTGATGTAACCGAAATCCGCCTTGAACAGAACTACCGTTCAACAGGAACTATTCTCGAGGCTGCCAATGGTGTAATCAGCCATAACACAAACCGCAAGGACAAAAAACTCTGGAGCGGTAAAGGAGCTGGTAAACCTATAGAAATATTTATGCCGGAAAACGAAACCGACGAAGCCGACTTTATTGCTGAATCGATTTTGGGAATCGCAGTAGAAGAAAAACGCAAGTACGATGATTTCGGTGTGTTAATGAGGGCTAACACTCAAAGCCGTTTTATAGAAGAAGCATTTTTGCAGAATAATATTCCATATACTATGAGCGGAGGAACCTCCTTTTTTGAGCGCAAGGAAATAAAGGATATAATCAGTTATCTCCGCCTTATTTCAAACCATGATGA
>CAMNGG010000158.1 GCA_946537975.1 uncultured Treponema sp.
GTAATTGAATACCAGCCGCTGTGTGGGGCAAAGCTGCCGAGAAGCTGGTCGCGGTCGATTCCACGGAAGGTTACAGTTTCACCCGGTTTATAAATTCCACGGTCTACGAACATAAAGGTTCGCTGCTGTGGGTTTCGAGCTGTTGCGAGAGAGTCAGTAGTTACACCTTCACGCCAGGAGTTATGAGAGCTTGGAGAGAAAGTGGCTCTGTCTTTTCCGTTTACAACATAAACAAAAGCATTGCGGTTTTCTTTTTGAATATTATCAATTTCATCATCAGAGTAAGTAATTACAGCAAGACCGTCTTTATCAGTTTTGCCTTTTGCATAAAGCTTATCGTAAGTGCTTTCATCACCGTAAACAAATATTTCTTTTGGCTGATAAGCGCCGTTAATCCACTTCTGGTAATCATTAAGATTATGAACAATATAAACGTCTGCACCCTCAACCGGCTTACCAGTAGAAAGACTGCGAACCATTACAACTGCTTTGTTGATTGACAGGCGGGCTGTAATACCAAGATCTGTAACCTGAACAACACCACTCATAGAGTTATTGTTTGTTTCGTATTGTTCGCGCCAGTGATTATAAGATTTGTAGCTTGCAGTACTTTCAAAACGAACAAAGCCGAAACCGTCATCAAGATAAGGATCAAGATTAAGCTCCTGGAAGTTTCTCTGATTTTTTTCACCTAAGTCCAGGCTGCTGAAAACTTCTTCATTTTTATTAAAAGCATAAAGTCCGTTTCCGGAAGGCCGGTCTGTTTTTTGAAGTATGTAATTTCCGGAAAGAAGATTCTGATGTTCGAAAATCATCTTGTGAGGGAACTGGGCTTCGAGCATAGTAGTTCCGTAATTCTGATATCTTACATAAGCTTTTTCTTCCGGAGTTTTAAAACTATATCCTGCTTTTGCAGAGGTAAGAGTTTGACCATATTTGTCTTTGAGATTATTTCCAAAGCTGATTGTATGATTCTGATTATAGTCGAAAGGAAGATTACAGATTTTTACAGTGCGACCGTTTACAACAATATTATCTTCTGTGATTTTTTTACCGCCATCATAAGTTACATTTTCAACTAACGACTGTTTGTCTGGAACCTGTGAAAAATATACTCTGAGAGGCCAGGAATATTTTGCAGAAGAGTATTCTGTCATCTGTTCAATATCTTCAATAACAAAGGGGAGAAGTGTATCGTAGCTTTCTGATTTTCCTTTATTATTTTTTACTGTGACTTTAACACCATGAGGAACTTCGCTTTTGATTTCCACAAGATAAGTATTTGTGCGGCCGGCAGCTTCATCAAAATCAGCATGGTTTGACCACATGTGAAAAATATCTTTATAAACCGGTTGAATGTCGCAATCTGCAGGAAGTCCGTTTACCAGAACGGTAAGATTCTGCTTAATTGCATTCAGGGTTGTTGTGTAATTAGTTCGCATTATAAAGCGGTTTTCGTAAGGAGGCAGGGCACCTGTGTTCCAGTTATAGGCACAGTCGCTGTCTTTTATATAACCACCCCAAAGGTTTATAACCTCTACCGGTTCGGCTTGAGTTTTGAAAACTGTGTCACCGGTAAGCTTTTTTCCACCGGCAGATTTCATTGTTGATTTTATTGTAATAGTGTATTGAACTGTAGGATCCGCAGGAATATCTGATTCAAAGCTCAAATGCTTTGTACCGTACCAGCGAAAAACACCTGGAAGCGGTGGTTCAATAGTCATTATGTCTGAAGTAGTCTGAGGCTTGTCTAAGGCCTGAATGGAACGGGCAGGGCGGGAAAAGATAACGTAAAAGGTTGGATGATTTTCACCGGCAACAATTTTTTCCTGAGGGCCCCAGTCTTCAATGAAAAACTCTTTTGAGCTGTCGTCTTCTTCGGCCTCGTCGTTTGGCTTGTAATCCTGGAGACTTGCCTTTTTGGTCATATACTTTGTGACGTAGTCTGAAAGCTTTCGGATTCCAGGAATATGCGATTCGCTTTCTTCAGTTTTATCTGCTGATTTTTTTGAACTCTTTTTCTTTGAATTTTTTGAATTCTGGCTTGAATCGGCAAAAACAGAATCCGGATATTCAGGAGTATAATCAAGCGTAAAAAAGTTATTTACCGAATCATAATCTACCTGATTAGAAGAATTCGTTGTCAAAAGAAGGGAAGTGCGTTCCTTGTATTCTGGCGTTTCTTCTGAATAGGAAGAGGCATTAAAAGGAGTTCCGGCATAACCTGCTGCGGCACCTGATTTTTTTCCGGAAGTTTTTGCGGGAGCTGTACTTCCAGTGTCAGAGACGGAGCTTTGAGCATCAGCTTTTTTGCAACTACCGAACGTTAGGATAAATGCAAAAGCAACCAAAAGAATAAAGTGAGATTTTTTCATAGAGACCTCTTAATTATTTTTTTTATTTTAAGACTAAAGAGTT
Source organism: uncultured Treponema sp. (assembly GCA_946537975.1). Lineage (GTDB taxonomy): Bacteria > Spirochaetota > Spirochaetia > Treponematales > Treponemataceae > Treponema_D. The sequence continues at coordinate 2,419 of CAMNGG010000158.1, forward strand.
TCTAAATTGGAATCGGAAGATTCTGCCTGTTTGATTCTGGCCTTTTCGGTATACATAGCTTTATCCGCAAAGGCAATAAGTTCTTCTACACCTTTGCCATCTTTTGGATAAACGGCAATACCAACAGCGGCAGAAATGTCTGCGATAATATGGGTTGTAAGTCTGGCCGGCACATTTAAAACAGCTTTAATGCGTTCTACGGTGCTTAAATAATCCGTGCCGGTATTATTGCCGCGGAAGATGATTATGAATTCATCACCGCCAAAGCGGGCAACAATGTCTTCCGGACGTACTGATTCCAGAAGACGTTTTGCTACCTTGGAAAGAGCAGTGTCACCAACAGTGTGACCATATCTGTCATTAATCTGTTTGAAATTATTCATATCAATAAAGCAGACCGCAACCTGACTTCCGTTGCGGATTGCATAATCAATTTCTTTTTTAAGTGTAAAAATTGCGGTCTGTTTTGTATAAAGACCTGTAAGCTGATCCAGAGTTGCGAGCTGGGCAAGACGAATATTACTCTGGCGGAGTTTTAAGAAGAGCAGGGTAAGAATTGTAAAAGCACAAATTAAAAGAAGAGATAAGGTTGTAAGAACAAGCACAAGATGAACATTTACCCAGTAACCATTGGGAGCTACAGCCATGTTCCATTGAAAGTCTCTTAAATCTATTGTAACTGAAATTGGTTTATAAAGCTGTTTGTAGTCTGTGCCATAAAGCAAAATGTATTTATCTTCCGCAGAATCGTATCTATAAATTGAATATTTATAATCACGACTTTCGAGGGCAGAAAAGTTTATATGACCGAAAAGAATATTTTTAAGAGTCTGTTCGTTGTGGGTAGAGGCTTCATTATAATTCTGGGTAATATCGGAAACATAAAGATAGGCAAGATTTTCTGCTTCGAGTTTGCGGGAACGCACTGAGCCGAAGGATTCATAAATACTGATATCTGTGAAAATCAGAAGAAGGATCAGGAAAACTGCAATAACGAAGATAAAATCCTTTTTCATGAGGCGGCTTAAGGTAGAAATGTCATAAGATACTCTTTCCGACGACTTTGTTTCCATAACATAATATTATATGTCAAAAGTTTAGAATTTGCTATTTTTTTGAAATATAGTTTTATACTATAAAATAATTATATTATTCTTGAAATCTGAGTATTTTAAATGTAACTTTTAAATATGGATTTCTCAGATTTAATAGAGGTCAAAGAAAAAATAAATACTTATGAATTGATAGGTTGTGATGCTTCTTTAGGTAATTTATTCTTACTGAAGGATAGATATGATATTAAATTAAATAAAAGAAATGGTTACATATTAAGAGAATATAATTATTCAGATTCAATTCATGGCTACTCTTTTCCTATATCTTTTATGAATTCTAATTTTGTATTACAAGATTATTTTTTATTTATAACGGAAAATTTACAAAGGACAGATATTCCGTTATGTTTATTTACAAATAAACAAAAAACAGATTTTGATGAATTTCTGGAAAAAGAATATCCTTTTTACAAAATCGATTGGAAAACAAATCCAGCAGATAGTGATTATATTTATTTACTAAAAAATCTTGCAGAATTATCTGGACAAAAATTTCAAAAAAAAAGAAATCATATACTTAAATTTTATAAGATGTTCGCTAATGTATCATTTACATTTTTTAATAAAACGAACTTTACAAAGAAACTCTATAATGATTTCATGAAGGTTGCAGAAGAATGGGTTCAAGAGCAAATTACAAAATCAGATTTTTCTGAGATTAAAATTTATGAAAAAGAAAAAGAATCCGTGGAACAAGCTATAAGCAATATTTCGAATTTTGATTATTCTGGAGGAATTGTATATATAAACGGTGTTCCTGGAGCAATAACTCTTGCTAGTAAAATCTCTGATAGTGTTCTAGATATTCATTATGAAAAATGCTTACAAGAATATGCAGAATTTGGTGGATATTCTGTTATTAATAATTTATTTGTAAAAAATAATTCTTCGTTTGAATATATAAACAGAGAAGAAGATTTAGGAATTGAAGGATTAAGAAAATCAAAATTATCATATAAGCCAGAATTTATTTTGGAAAAGTATTATGGGCGTCTTATAAAGAATTAATCTTTTGTAGATAAAAACCTTCAACTATATTAAAGCCAAAGCTCAAATAAAACTTTTCCATGCTTTTATCATCTGGGCAAACGTTTATATATTCAATATTTTCTAACTCTTTAAGTAATTCAGTAAGTAATAACTTACCATAACCTTTATTCTGAAAATCTTTATGAACAACAAGGCAGTCTATATTTGCACTCCAACAATTATCATCCATGCTTCGGATAATTCCAATAAGTATATTATTTTCCCAAACGGAAATAACATGAGATGCATACTTAAAGGCTTTAACAAGTTTTTTTGGATTTTCAGCAGATTTCCAGTTTACAGAAGCAAATAAATTTTCCAAATCCTCGTATTTAAACTTTTTTATTTTTTTTATCTGCAATTGTTTATTCTCCTACATTTACTATAAACAAAAAAACAAAAAAAGTTTATAGTTTTAGATATGAAAACAATTTTTTTATTTCTTTTGAATAATATAGAACTCATTGTTGCTGTTTGCGGTGGTATTATTGCACTTTTTCAATGGAAAGAATCAAACAATAACAGACGGGCAGAATATCTGGATACTCTTTTAACAAAGCTATGGGAAAATAAAGATATTCAAAATTTCATTCTTTTGAATGATTATGATAAAGATTGGTACAATGAAAAATTTCATCGAAGTGAAGATAAGACAATACCTACTCTTGCTGATAAAACACTTTCATTTATGAATTATATTTGTTATGTGGTAGAAGCAAAAATAATACAAAAAAAAGAGAGGGCCCTTTTTGATTATTACCTTTCTGCTTTAGCACAATGTAAGGACATGAGACGTTACATATTTGATTTGTATCAATATTCAATTTTAAATAATAAACCCTTTCTTTTCACTTATTTTCTTGATATCTGTATAAAGCAAGATTTACTCCCTTCAGCTATAAAAGATAGAAATTATTTTAAGTATATAATGTGTCAGGAGAGCTTTAGAAATAAAGGAAAGGAATATAAGCTTCCACTAGAAATAGAACAATTAAAGAATGAATTTGGATCATCTTTATTATTACAAACTTGTTCACGGTGTGAGCATTGTTGTAAACTTGTAGAAGGTAAGTGTATGGCAATGCAAAAGAAAGAGAATCATGAATGGCTTCCAGTAAATCAAAATAATCCTTGTGGAGCATTTGATTTTAATGAAGAAAAATGGAAAGGTTGATAAAACCATTTAATAAAATTGTACAAAACCGAATATATAATCTTTTTTTAAATTTAGGAAAATGTATTAACTATATCAATGTTTTCTGCTATTATTCCCCGAACGTTGAAATTTAGGTGGTAAAGCTAAAAAAATTGCCTTCGGTTCCTACGCAGCGTGACGGCTTTGACCG
>CAMNGG010000159.1 GCA_946537975.1 uncultured Treponema sp.
AAGGACCTTCGGCAGAATCAACCTTCTCTACAGATGTTCCGACTCCAAAGAAGACTAAAGCAAAAGGAGCAAGAAACCCTTATGGTAATTAGTAAAAAGCTCCTCTGCACTCTTTTAATTTCTCTTATCCTCTTTGCTTCTGCTTTTGCAAAATCAAAAAAGAAGTCTAAAAGCGGCTTTTCAGCGGCGGGACCTGATGTCGAAGCTGTAAAAGGCGAAAACGGAGAAGTTTCCGAAGAAGAAATTTCAAACGACGATAATCCGGATGCTTTCTGGCAGTATCTTGAATGGATAGAAGACTACCCTGAGTATGTTCAAAAATACGAGGTTGTTATTGAAGAAAAGAAGGATGATAATTCCGACTGGACTGAAATAAACCGCATTCTTACAGAAGACAATACAACCCGTGTTCAGATTCAGCCTCTGCTTACTCCAGGTCTTTACCGCTATAAAGTAATTACTTATGACCTTATTGGTATTCCGGAAATTGAATCTGACTGGTATGAATTTAATATTTACCGTGCCTATATTCCTCAGGTAAGAAGTGTGGAAGCCTCTGCCTCTCACTCTTCTACTATTTACCTTGATGAAATTAACGATGGTCTCTTTACGATAACAGGTCGTAACCTTTTTGAACTGCAGGAAGGTCCTACTGATGTCTCCTTTACAATTTATGAGACTATAAATGCAAAAAGAAAGAATGCGGAGCCGATTATTCCGCAGATTCTTGAATTCAGTGATAATAACCGCCGTCTCCGTGTTCAGTTTAATATGGATGAGCTGGATACTGGTACCTATTACTTTACCGCAAGGGATGCCAGCGGTCTTGTAAGCGAGAACAGCAAGGATAACACCTTTACGGTAAAGTTCCGCAAGGCGGTAGACTTCGATGTTGCGGGCGGCTACACCTGCCCTATTATTGTAGTCGGCAATAAGATGAAGGAATATCTCAATACAATGATGCTTCCTCTTTCTGCAAACGCAAAAATTTCTTTTATGCCTTTTAAGCGTCGTTTCGGTTATCTTGGTATTGGAATAGATGCAACTTATTCCCGCCTTCTTACAAAAACTGAAGGCTACGACCTCGATGGTAACTATATGACTGGCAATGCCCTTTTTGTTTACCAGCTGCCGATTCGTATGAAAAGTAAAAAAGATGAAACAAAGCTGCGTCACGTTGCAACTCTCGAATTACATGCTGGTGGTGGTGTAGCTATGTTCCAGAATACAGTTTTCCACTTCCCTCACGACATTAAGTCTGAGCCTCTTAACAGTCTGGACTTCTCTATTTTAGCGGGTGCAAGTGCTCAGGTTTATTTTACTAACCGACTTTATGCCGAGGTTGGAGCTGATTTTGTTATGGCCCTTATAGAAAATCTTCCTATGGGGTATGTTAAGCCTGTTGCCGCTGTGGGCTGGCAATTCTAGTTTATAAGGAGATTTTCTATGAAAAACCTGAAACCATTATTTAAGCTTTTCTCTGTTTTTCTTCTAGCTATTCTTCTGCTCTTAACAAATTCCTGCCAGCTTTTCGAAAATGACGTTGCAGACTTCATGGAAAAATACACGGAAACTGCCGCCATTGAAGAATATAAAGTCAATGTAAAAACCTATAAGGATGCATCCGGCCAGCTCTGTATTGCTTCAGATGAAGACACCGAATTCTCGCTCTATATGCGAAACCCTAAAAAGTTCAGCCTTCAGCCTTCAGTAGCTTTTAACCAGCTTGATGCAGGCTACAGCAGAAGTACTGTTACAATCGGTCAGCAGGATTTTGCAACCATTAAGCTTTCGATACCACAGAAGTTCCTTATTCCGGTTGATGAAGGTAAAAATATTTCCGCAACCATAAATCTTCACGAGCCTATGAGCGGCCGCGACTTTGACCGCTACACTGTAAACCTCAGCTGTAATACAAAGCCGCCGCTTATCTTAAACCCTACAATCTTAAATAAAGGAAACCAGACCTTCGTTCTTGCCTTTGATATGCCAAACGAAGAAGAGGTTGCAATCCGCCACAAGGACCTGGCCTTTGTAGAAATAAACGGCGTAAGCTACCCTGTAGAGGTTACAACCAGCCTGCCCGACACCCCGGACCCGGAAACACCTGATGTACGTATTGCTCATTACAATTTTCCGGACCCTCATTTTAAGCGCAGCTACGACAGCTCGAATTATATTGCAATCGGCGAAAAGACCTTTGAGCATAATTCAAACAACTCGGTATATTTTGAAAGTGATGATGCTTTCTTTGCGGGCGACAAGGAATACAAGATTGTTCTGCGCGACCGTGCCGGTCTTACAAGCGAGGTAAAGGCTTCTACCAGCATTTCTAAGCTGAATAAGCCTGTAATCAAAGACCAGAACGGCTATTCTATTGCGGAAAGCGGAATTGCAGCTGTTCCTTATGATGAAAATACTGAACGCGGCGTAATTACTATTGAACCGCCAACGGCAGACCATCACGGACACCCTGTAAGCGGAACTACAGTTTACTACCGCGTTTACGAGGCAACCGGCAGCGGCCTTATTTACACTAGCGGCACTACAATGACCGCAAAGACCATTGAGCTGCCTCAGAACACCTACCGCGTAGAAGCTTACGCGACCCTTACAAACTACGAAAACTCAGCAACAAATACCGTTAAGTTCCGCTTCATGAACAACGTGCTCTTTGTAAGAGCCTGCCAGAGCTTCCCTGTTGATGCAGACGGCAGAAACCGCAGCGGCGCCGACGGTTCAGAAGCAGCACCTTATACAACAATCCGGGAGGCCCTGGACGACATTAACAATAGAACAGACCGCCCGGACAAGGCTTCTACCTTCACAATTATGGTAGAAGGTGACTTTACTTCTCAAACAGTGAATATGCAGGGTACACTCGGCAGTTGGGGCGAAATCACCCTTAGCGGCGACTACTGGACAGATGAACTCATAATCAAAAAGAACCCTAGACCGGTAAATCCGTCCGGCACTACAAAGCTTAAGTCTATTGAACTTGATAATTCATTGGATCCTGACTTCGGAGTTACTATTGGTGATGTGACGATTACTAACAACAGCGGAAATGGTATTACTCAGAATGTTGCTAATACCCTTGTTATTGATGGCACTACAATTACAGGCTGTATAGGACCAGGTGCTCGGGCAATACAACAAGCAGCTGGTTCCCTGATAATCAAAAACTGTAATGTTACAAATAATAGCAACGGTCTGGCAGTTGATGCTTGTACCCTCTGTGAAATTCAGAATGGTCTGTTTGATTCAAATACTGGAATAGCCGCTTATTTTGAAGGTAATGGAACATACACAATTTCTGGTGGAACCTACAAAAATAATACATCTAGTGGTTTGGCTGCTATATATATTAATACCGACAACACCGCCGACGTTACGATTTCTGGTGGCGTAATAAAAGAAAATCATGCAACCGGAATTTTAGTGGCACAAAACAATTCAAGTGTTCTCAAGCTTTATGGTGGAGAAATTTCTTACAATGCACAAAAAGGTATTGATGTCGAGGCTACTGCCACACTCAGAGTAAAAGGAAATCCTATAGTTCAAAATAATACAGTCGGTTCACCAGCCTCTGCTGCAAATGTTGTTCTTACTGCTGGTAAAACAATTACTATAGATGGTCCATTTACTGCAGGTGCAAGAATTGGTGTAACCACACACACTGATAATGAACCAACTGCTATCGGTCAAACCTATCCATTCGCAAGCGGCTACGAAAACTCAGGCTCTCCTTCTCAGTTCTTCACAAGCGACCGTGGCTTCAGCATTGTTGCGGGTGCTGGAGGTGCTGTAAGCATTGCTAAGTCCGGTTCAAGCGGCGGCCAGTATCTGGCTACAGATTATAACTTCACCTTTGCGGCAAGCAGTAACGGAGCAGTACCAGGTCAGACAAAGGCTATGACTATTACTCCGACAATCACTAGAACAGAACCTGGAAGTACACCGGCAACAGACTTATGGCTTGGAACTGACAATAAACTCTACCTTGCAAATAACCATTCTATATCAGCTGGAAGTGATACTGCTGTAGTTACCTGGTCTATAAATGTAATGAACGGTGGTACTCAGGTTGGAAGTACAATCACCACAAACAGCTTCACCTTCCCTGCCCTTCCGCAAGGAAATTACAAACTCAATGTAGTTGCAACCTACCTCGGCCATCCACACAGCGCCGAGTTTGACATAGCGGTTAATAACAGTGCAGAAAACGTTGCGGCTTATATCGGAAATCTTACAGCAGCGGGAACTTACCAGGTTGTAGTAGATGGACCGGTAGGGCCAGCCTCAACTGACGGTCTCGCACAGGTAGCAACTGCTATTGGTAGCCGTCCAAGCAACGTTTATATCGAACTTGATGCAAGAAACGTAACGCCAACCGGAACACCAACGGAATATAATGAAGGTCAATACTTCTATGGTAAAACTCAGCTGAAGAAAATCCAGCTTCCAGACTGGCTGCAAAGAATTATTCATGATATGTTCTTCAACTGCTGGAACCTTGAAGAAGTACTCATTCCAGATACTGTAACTTATATTGCAGAAAATGCATTTAAAAACTGTTCAAAACTTACCACAGTAAATTTACCAGCTGGATTAACTGAAATTGACAATAACGCCTTTGCAGGTTGTACTCACCTTACAACAATCAATTTTGCCGGCACAAAGAATGAATGGGCCACTATATCTCGCGGCACAAACTGGCACGCAAGTGTTCCGGCAACAGTGGTACATTGTAGCAACGGTGATTGTGGTTTGGATTCTATTCCTTCAATTTCAAGCCTTTCTGCAGCACCTACAGAAGGAACTTATTCTCTTTCTACTTTAAATGAGCTTAAGAAAATCCGTGACTGGGTAAACGGAACAGTACATCATACTCTTGAAAATGTAACAATAGAGCTTGAAGCAGATATAAATACCGGAGGGGAGCAGATTACAATTGGACATTATAAAAATGGTGCTACAAATTACGCTTTCAAAGGAACCATAGATGGAAAAGGCCATAAAATAACAAATACAATTACTACAACATCTTCGGACAATCCTTATGATGCATTAATAAGCTACCTTGATGGTGGAACCGTTAAAAACCTGACTGTAGCAGGAACTTCAAATTGTAATTCTCTTGTTGGTTACTGCGAAAGCGGAACAATAGAAAATTGTATCTCAGAAACCGATATTACAGTCGCGACAGATGACGCCTGGATTTCTTCTTCGGATGAAATAGGCGGAATAGCAGGCAATGTCTGTATTAGTACTTCTGTAATTAGAAATTGTATAAATAAAGGGAATATAACAATAAACAAAGGCTCCTCTTTAAGAATAGGAGGCATTGCAGGCAAAACTGCAAATGGTGAAATTGACAGATGTATAAACAAAGGAAACATAACAATTGCAGATGCTGCTAGTATTTATGGGGTTGGAGGTATAATTGGTTATGCATCTCATTATAAATATATACGAAATTCAAAAAACATTGGAACAATTTCTTGTAAGCGTAGAGATGTCGGAGGTATAACAGGTGGTCCATTAAATGATGGAGATGATGCAGAGTCAGATTCAGGAATGATTCATAACTGCTGTAATCTTGGGGATGTAAATGCAAATATTTCGGGAAGTTATGGCTCAAGTCTTTTTTCAGATATAAATAAAAAACAAAATCTTCAAAACAATTGTTCTGCATGTAATGCCAAAAATGGCCTTTCAGCATCTATTCCATCTACAGTACCATTTCGACTCACAAGTGTAGAATGGATTTTAAATAATTACTGTATGGAAGGCAGCTTTGAAGCAGGAAAACTGTTAGGAGATTATCCAAATGATACAGCTAGTGTAAAATTTGCAGACACAAACGTAAAAGCCTTCTCTTCAGCAGATGTAGATTCAATAATAACTTCATTAAATAACTGGGTAAGCACTCATAACACTACCCCAGGTACCTACGCTACCTGGAAAAAGAATGCTGCCGGCAAACCAGAACTAGACCTGGGAGAGCTGGATAATCAGTAATTTAAGCCTGAACAGTAATCTGCTTCTGTAATTCAAGCACCTGCTCAAGCGGCAGGCCGGTAATTTCGGAGATATCTGATGTGGGGTATTTTTTCTTGAGCATATTAGTAGCGGCTTCCAGTTTCCCCTGAATAATGCCATCACGGAGCCAACCCCTGATACTTGCTTCTTCATCATATTCTGTGAGTAAGTCCATCTTAACCTCCGCCTTCTGCTCTTTAATATAGCCTTCTAAAAGGTTTTGTTCACAGGCCCATTCTACAGCTTCATCAACAGCATCTTCTATTGACATTGTCTTTTTGTTTTCATTAATCCGGCTTGTGAACTGGATATAATCATACAACGGTTTGCATTTTTTTTGAAGTGTAATGTTATATTCTTTGTTAATGTTCAGCACTCTTGCAGTCCATTCTTCAATTCTTCTGATTTGATTTGTGTTTCAGCCATAATTTATTCCTCCTAGTCATGGCATAATGCCGCCGCGCGGCATTAAATTTCTCTACATATAATATTGTCCAAACCTAATCATTTTACGCAGTTTTTTTGGAGGAAATTTGAAAAAAGACAAAAAAAACTCGCTTTTCAGCGAGTTTTGCTTTCTAGCGGTTCCTGCGGGAATCGAACCCGCCTTTTTTGAGTTTTGAAGAAAGCACTTATGCTTGTACTGTAATCTGTTTTTGTAATTCAAGTACCTGCTCAAGGGGAAGGCCGGTACCCTGAGCGATTTGCTCGGGAGTTAAGACATGCATAGCAAGAAAATTTCTAGCATCTTCCACAGCCTTTCTTATAGTTGCATCTTCCATTTTTGCCTGAATGTCTAAATTATAATCATATTCATCTGTAAGCATATTGATTACCGCCGTGCCTTTTCTTGTAAGATAATCTACGAGTATGCCTTTGGAGATTGCTTCGCGAATTGCTTTTTCATAACAGGTATTCTGCTCGTCTTTAGTTGGTGTTTCTTTTAGTTCAGCCTGATATCTGAAAACAATATCCATGAACTCGCAGTACTGCCTTAGCATATCACACTTCTGTACAACCGGCAAGTTTTTTCCCTCGTCACCTATAATGCTCATAAATCGAACCTTGAGTTCA
>CAMNGG010000160.1 GCA_946537975.1 uncultured Treponema sp.
GTGTGGCTATATCAATCACACATGTCTTCTTTTGCCATCGAATTTTATCTGATATAAAAACAATCCATTCGGTGGTGCTGTAACACCGGCGGCTTTACGGTCATGTGCTTCCAGAATTTTTTTCATAGCATCATCCGGGGCATTTTCTTTGTCCAGATTTACGAGGGTTCCTGTCAGGGTTCTTACCATTTTCCATAAAAAGGCATTAGCTTCAATTTCAAAAACCAGAAGGTCTTTTCCCCAGCGGTCCTTCTGCATAAAAAAGGAAGCCTTGTCTATATAGCGGTTATTTGAAAGGCTGTCGTCTCCGCTTGCGGCAAAGGAAGAACAATCCAGTTCACCCTGTAAACATTGGCAGTATTTATTCAGCCTTTCAAGATTTGGAGAATAATTTTTTACCAGCCAGGAAAAGCGCATATTATCGGCAGACGTTGTATCACCGAAGGAAATAAAATATCTGTAGACCCGGCTAGTAGCAGACTTACGGGCAGAAAAATCTTCCGGCACTTCGCGGGCAGCAACAATTCTTACATCATCAGGTAAAAATGCGTTAATAGCCCTTACATAATTTTCCGCTGGCATTGAAGCAATTGGTGAATAAAAGTTCGCAGCCTGTCCTACAGCATGTACGCCACTGTCAGTGCGGCCCGAGCCATAAAGAGCAGTTTTTTCCTTGTGGATTTTTTCCAGAGACTTTTCGATTTCACCCTGAACAGTACGCTCTGCTTCGCCGCCAGCAGTATCATCCTGCCGCTGCCAGCCGCAAAAGTCTGTGCCGTCGTAGGATACCGTAAGGAGTATGTTACGCATATAATTGACCTGCCTTCAGATGCTGAAACAAGTTCAGCATGACATGTCCGTCACCCCGAACTTGTTTCGGGGTCTTTTTCTTAGAACTCATCGTCATTAACTAACTTAGACAGGTTGTCGTAAAGATTACGGGCATGCTCAAGCAAAGGTCCCGGTTTATTTTTTGAAGATTTACCCAGACCAAAAATACGGGCAATAGCAGTTTTTGATTCACTGAGTTTTTTAAGGCGCAGCTGAATATCATCCTGCTGACCATATTTATATTCAAGAAGTCCGCAGAGATAAATTACACCATCCCAGCCATAGTTCTTATCAATATCAGGTCCCATATTATTCAGGGTTGAGCTCTTTTCAATACGCTCAGTTTCGTTTATAACTGCCTGCTGATAGAAGAAAAGGGCCTTGCTGTAAAACATTTTGGAAATAATATCAAAATTATGATCCGCACAATGCTGATTGATTTCCGCAGTAAGCCAGGCAAGACGCAGGGTTAGAATTGCTTTTTTCATTGTCGGTAAAGTATAGGCTCCCATATCGTCATAAGTCATAAGAGCCAGATAATACATGGCAGTTCCATCATAAAGTGTACGTTCATGCTTTAGATTGAAATATGGGAAAATTTCTTCACAAGCCTTATGGCGTTTTTCTGAATGCTCAAAGATTTTATCGGCATCCTCAGGATCCATTTTCTCTGTAAAGTCATTCCATAAAAGGGCTGTATAACAGTTTGGACAAACTCCAATTTCATAAATAAGGGGATAGATTCGTCCAAACTTTGCGGAAGGTTCATAAATACGATGCAGCTCTTCTGTAAGGCCACCGGCAATCATACGTCCGTTACCACTACGCATAATCTCACGCTCAAAGGCTTTTTTACATACAGGACAATTTACCTTATCCTTTGACCAGTATGAAATACCGACTTTTTTTTCATTACCTGCCTTTTTTGTAGCCATTATATCCCCCTTTTATACTTAAACCTTTTCCAGAATTACAAATGCGAGTGCATATTCTTTTTCATGACTAAGACTCACAAATGCCTTGCATTCACCGTAGCGTTCTTTCATTATGGAAAGAGCGGCACCTTCAATATTCAGAAGAGGAGCCCCCTCGCTGTTATTTGTTATATAAACTTCCCGTAAATTAAAGCCTGTAATTCCTGTGCCCAGAGCTTTTGAAAAAGCCTCTTTTGCGGCAAATCTTACAGCATAATGCTGACACAAGGCAGAAATAGATTTCGCGGTTGAAAGCTCTTTTTCATTAAAAAAACGCTCCAGCATTTGTGGATTTTCAACCCATTTTCTAAAACGCTTTACTTCCGCAATATCAGTTCCAAGCCCCGCTATCACTACTCTACTCCTTCTGCTGCGGCTTCTACCTTTTCTTCAGACTTACGAACGATAGTTAGCGTAATAGAGTCATCAGATTTTTCAATAAGCTGAAGGTTAGACGGAAGAATATAACGCAAAGGAATTTCATAGCTTCCAGCTTCTTTTATCTCATTAAGATTAGCCTGAACAGCATGCCTTGACAAAATATAATTTTCGAGGACAGGCATTGAACCGGAAAGCTTTATAGAAATAAGCGGAAGCTGATTTCCAATTTCAAGTCCCTCAGAAAGATTTAAGATTTCAATCGGGATTTCAGAAAACTCTCTTTCCATCATTTTTGGCTTAACACTTACAGTTGCCTTAAAAGGCTCTTCATCAACAATTGTAAGAAGCTTATTAGGCTGCTGGCAGCTTGTTTCAGTTGAAAAATTAGTTTCTGCATTTGAAACATTTAATCTTGTTGTATAAATCTGTTTTGTAGCATTCACAATTGATTCTGGTCCCGAAATTTCTACAGTTGAAGGGGACATTGTAATTGATTCAATTTCATAACCGTGAGCAACTTCACCAACAATAGAAGGTAAAACAGGAACATACCTGCTGGCTTTCAGGTCAACATCTATTGTAATCGTTTCATCCTTGAGTCTAACTTCAAAAGGATCATATTCCATAAGTCCTTCTGAAAGAGTAAGTTTAATTGGAAGTTTGTAAGTTCCTTTCTGGGTAATTGTATCAAGATTTACGGAAGCTGTGATATCTGTCGGCAGAATAGTTTTCATAATTTCTTCACCGGTTCTGACAAGCACAGAAACAGAACCAGGAACATTTCCAATATGCATAACCATTCCGTTTTCTTCTATAATGAGAGGAACTACCAGATTTTTAGAATCAATTAAGGAAGCCTGATGAAAGAAATACAGAAAAACCGCAATTACCAGGCAGATAACTTTTGCGGGCCATTTATCGAGGATTTTATCAAGCAAATGTTTTGTGTTCATCTACAGTATCCTCCAGTACCTGAGCTTCCGAAGTAATTTCAAGAAGATTTTCAAGAATCTTTCGAACCTCTTCAAGCGAAAGGTCGTAATTTAATTTTGAATCGTAAGCAAGACTAAGAGCACCTGTTTCTTCTGAAACAACAAGGACTACTGCATCAGAAACTTCGGAAAGTCCAAGGGCCGCACGGTGTCGTGTACCAAAGGTCTTTTTGATTGTGTAATTTTCTGAAGTTGGAAGAAAGCAGCCGGCCGCAATCAGCTTACCGCCCTGAATAAAACAGGCACCATCATGAAGCGAAGTATCTTTTCCAAAAATAGTCATAAGAAGGCTGGAAGAAAGGTCGGCATTCAAGCGGGTTCCTGTCTGAATGATATTTTCAAGCTGAGTATGCCGCATGAAAACTGCAAGCATACCGCGCTTCTGCTGAGAAAGCATTTCTGCCGCGATCAGAACGGCATCTACATAAGTGTGGCGGGAACGGGTACCAAAGGCAACCCAGCCGTTCTGGCCGATACGGATAAAAAGCTTACGGATTTCCGGCTGGAAAATCAGGGCAAAGCCGATAACAAGAGCCGGAGCAATGATATTCATGAGCCAGAGAATTGTCTGAAGTTTTAAGAGAACAGCAAGACCATATACAATTACGACGATAAGCAGTGATTTAAGCATCTGCACGCCGTTTGTTTTTGAGATGAAATCGTATGCTTTATACAGAATGAATGTCATTACGGCAATGTCAAGAAATGGCCGTATGAAATCATACAAGTAAAGAATTCTGTCAAAACCTAGCATAATACTCCGATGGTGGTTTCGATACGGCCTTCGTCCTACTCAACCACCTGTGGTTGAGTGCCGCACATAGTGCGGTGTATCGAAACCACCATTTAGATTTAACTATTATACTACATTATCGGAGATTTTTCATCACATTTAGAGTGTCAATTGTGGAAGAAACATCGTGAACGCGGATAATTTTTGCACCCTTCTGTACACTTATGAGGTCTGCAGCAAGAGTTCCGGCAAGGCGTTCTTCGGTCGGGCGACCGGTCATGTCGCCAATGCAGCGTTTACGGGAAAGTGCCATAAGCACCGGGTAACGGCCCGCACAGATTGAAAGTGGCTGACTGATAAGTGCCAGGTTTTCTTCCAGACTTTTTCCAAAACCGATTCCAGGGTCAAGAATGATTTTGTCGGAGGCTACACCGTTTGAAATACAGAAGACAGCTCTCTGGCCAAGAAAATCAGAAACCTCTTTTACAGAGCCAGGGCCGGTATGCATAAGAATTATTGAAGCGCCCGTTTTTGCCAGATATTCTGCGGCGGCAATAGAAGGCTCCTTTTCTGCAAGTGCGGTACCATCACCAGAAGGCGCTTCTTCAGAAGTTTTTTGAAGCAGCCCGCTTAAAGCTGTAACATCATTCCAGATATCGGCACCGGCGGCAAAGGCAGAGCGGAAAACAGGAAATTTATTTGTATCTACAGAAATAGGAATTGAAGATTCCCTTCGGACTGCCTGTATAACTGGCATTATGCGGCTTATTTCTTCTTCAACAGTTACCGGAGTATAACCGGGTCTTGTCGATTCTCCGCCAATATCCAGAATATCAGCACCCTCTTTTATCAGCTGCAGGGCCCGCTCAATTCCGCCCCGGCTGCCTTCATAAAAAGAATCCGGTGTTGTATTTACAATTCCCATTACGAAGGCATCGCGCTCAGTTACGGCACGTTTTAAGCCAAGCTTTAATTGCTGCATTCTTTTACCGCCTTTTTTATGTGAGCCGGAGACAAGCCTGCCATCTCAAGAACTTCTTCGCGGGAACCATGACTATAAAACTTGTCTTCAAAACCAAGAACACGGGAATTTGTCTGACCTTTTTCCGCAAGTAGCCCCGCAAGATATTCTCCAATACCACCAATCACTACGCCATCCTCAACAAAAACAACTCCGTTATAGTGACTTGCAAGTTCAAGAAAATAGCTTTCATCAAAAGGTTTGATAAAGCGCAGAAGATAAATATCTGCGTAGCCGCCGTCCAGAACAACAGCCCGCACAGCCTTCTGAACCTCGCTGTACATACCGCCGGTAGCTACAATCAGAATCTTTTTCTTTTTTGACTCCAGCTCGGCTTCGCTGATATTTTCAACAGGAAATTCTGTACACGGAATAAGAATACCGCGGCCAAGTTCTACCGGGGTGGACATTTGAGGCACTTCTGTAGGACAAGTTAGTTTAGGATAACGGATTACAACGCTGGTGCCCTTTTCAATTGCCCATTCAAAGCAAAGTCGTAAATCCGCTTCACTGCATACAGTCATCAGTTCCAGCTCCGGAATCGGACGGAAAAGCGCAATATCATAAATACCCTGATGGGTCACTCCATCACTTGGAACCGCACCTGCCCTGTCCAGCATAAAAATAGCATGCGATTTCTGCAGGGCAATATCATGAATCATCTGATCTACAGAACGCTGTATAAAAGTCGAATAAATGCAGACGACAGGAACCTTACCGCCCTTGGCAAGACCACCCGCAAAGGTTACGGCGTGTTCTTCCGCAATGCCTACATCAAAAAATCGGTCCGGGAATTTGTGAGAAAAAGCTGAAAGTCCGGTTCCCTTTGCCATTGCGGCAGTGATTGCTACAAGATCACGGTTTTTCTCTCCATCTTCTATCATCAGATTACTGAAGGCTTCTGTAAAGCTCTGAGTATCAAACTTTTCAACAGTTCCGTCACTAATCTGGAAAGGTCCAATTCCGTGGAAGAGTTCAGGATTATTTTCTGCCGGGCTGTAGCCCTTACCCTTTTTCGTAACGACATGAACAACAACAGGCCGGTGCAGCTTGCTTACACGGCGAAGCTCCCGCTCAAGAGCGGCCTCATTATGACCATCAAGAGGACCTACATATTCAAAACCAAAATCAACAAAGAGATTATTAGTAAGAAGAAGACCTTTGAAGGCGCGTTTAATTCGGAAAACAAGTTTTTCGAGGTGGCGACCAAGATATGGAATTTTATCAATAGCCTTATCCACACGGTAGCGGAAGGTCTGGTACCCCGCAGTCATGGTAAGGCGGCTAAGATAGCGGGAAACAGAACCAGTATTATGGTCAATAGACATCTGGTTGTCGTTTAGAACAACTATAAGGTTTTTGCAGAGCTGGCC
The DNA here is from genome assembly GCA_946537975.1 of uncultured Treponema sp. Lineage (GTDB taxonomy): Bacteria > Spirochaetota > Spirochaetia > Treponematales > Treponemataceae > Treponema_D. The sequence goes on from CAMNGG010000160.1 coordinate 6,306, forward strand.
CGCATGAGAAAGGCCTTCAAAAGCCATTCCGCCAGTAAGGGCGCCGTCACCGATTACGGCAATTACCTTGCCAGATTCACCGTTGAGCTCTCGGGCAGTAAGAAGCCCCAGAGCCGAAGAAATTGAAGTTGATGAATGACCGTTTATAAAATAGTCGTGAGGGCTTTCGTTTTTGTTAGTAAAACCGGAAAGGCCGCCCGCCTTACGCAGGGTCGGAAAATCCTCATAACGGCCGGTAAGAAGCTTATGGGTATAGCACTGGTGGCTTACATCAAAGACAATTGCATCTTCCGGACTGTTGAAAACGCGGTGCAGCGCAATGGTCAGTTCGACAACGCCAAGATTACTTGCAAGGTGGCCGCCGTTTTTGCCAACAACATTTATTATAGTTGTACGTATTTCCTGGGCCAGCTGTTTAAGTTCTTTTTGAGAAAGCTTTTTGATGTCTTCCGGCGAATGAATTTTTGAAAGTAAAATTTTGACGCCCCCAAAAACGGCAAGGTAAAAAAAAGACCGCGTATAACGCGGTCTTTCAACACATAGTCTCGACCTAAAAACTACTTGCTCTTATGTCGATTACGTCTAAGCATCTTCTTTCGCTTATGTGTCGCCATCTTCTGGCGCTTTCTTTTCTTTCCACAAGGCACGATGGCACTCCTTAAAACTTATATAAGTTTTTATATTATGCAGATTTTGGGACTTTGTGTCAATAGATTATTACCACAGTTGATTATACTTTTTTGGGCCCAAAATCATCGTCCCAGGCGCCTTCCGCAGCTCCCTTTCGGTCGGCCGCTTCACTCGCAAAGCTCGCTCCAGTGGCTGCCTACGGCACTGCTCCACGCTTGGGGCGCAGTGCCGTGGAATTTCTACAATATGTCCTCAAAATTAACAATATTCAAGTTTTTTTACTTTTTTTTGCAGAAATTTTGTCAAAAATGACATATCAGGACAATATTATATATGAGACTTTTTTAAAATATGGGAGTTCTTATGAAAGTAGTTTACTCTAGGGGCAGAGAGCGACCGGCAGTTGTTCGAAAAATTGATTTCTGCAGGCTGAAAATTGTGGATTTCGTCTTAGCAAAAGAGACGGTGACCTGCAATTTTACAATTTATACAATTTTGCCGGCTGAAATAAAGCTATTGCACTCAGGCATGCCAGATATTCTGCCGGCAGTTTTAAAAGAAGTTAATTCTTGCAGGCCATATCACGAAGTTTCACCGATAAATTTCACCTTAACGAGCCTGCAAAATTGGAGAAATCGCAATATTACAGGCTTCATCTACACTATTAAGCCTGCTTTCACCAGGATTCCGGCCTGCAAAATCCACGAATTTTAAATATTGCAGGCTAATCGATATAAAATCAAGGAGATACAATGACACAATCCGAACTTTTACCACCAGACACACTCACACAGCAGTTAATAACCCGCCGAATAGAACTCGTTAATCTGCTGAATCTAAAACTCAAAGCACAAAAGAATCTGCCAGAGGGACATCTACGAATTGAACAGAAGAAAGGCAGACGGCCAGCACAGTTTTACCACTTCACGAATCCGGAAGACACACATGGAACTTACATTCCAGCCGCGAATCATGAACTGGCGCGACGCCTTGCGCAAAAAGATTATGATCATAAGCTTATAAAGCTTCTGCAGCAACAGATATCAATCATGGAAAGATTAATCAAAATTACAGAGAATAAAATTACTAGTCTTTACACAAAATCCTGCCCTGCCCGTCAAAAACTAATAAATCCCGTTACACTAACTGATTCGCAGTATGTAAATAGCTGGCAGAATATTACATGGCAGGCAAAGGCTTTTAAGGATGACACACCGGAATTCTTTACAGGCAAGGGCGAACGGGTACGATCAAAATCTGAAGTAATAATAGCAGATACGCTTGCACGGCGCAATATTCCCTACCGCTACGAGTTCCCGCTCACACTCAAAGATGGTAACATTTACCATCCGGATTTTCTCTGTCTCAACGTGCGTACAAGACAGGAATACATCTGGGAGCACTTTGGGCTGATGGATAATCCGGACTATGCCGACTGTACAGTAAAAAAGCTTAAGGTCTTTAACGAGAATAAAATATTTCTGGGAAAAAATCTGATAATCACAATGGAAAGTTCTGCCACACCATTAAACTCGCGGCAAGTGGAAAATCTGATTAATGAATATTTGAAATAGATATCGAAAAAGCTGTATTGGTCTAGTTGGCCTGTAATAATTCCAATTCTGTGATTTTGCAGGCCAATATTGACCAAAAAGCTTTATATTTTTAGGTCAGTAAACCTGCAAAATCTTAATTTTTGAAAAATTGCAGGCTATAACAAAGAAGTTGTATGTTCAAAACTTGATTTTAAGGCCTGCAGTTTTTACGAAAACCGATTTTTGCAGGACATTACTTCACTTTATTTTGTAATTTTACATATATATTGGCCTGTAAAAATTAATAATTTGGTGTTTTGCAGGCTTAACGGGAGGATTGCCGGGGCGAACAAAACCATTACAGAGTTTTACATGCCCGACAATGACAGGTGGCGGTGAGGAAATTATTTTCTTGTGCGCTTTCGCGCACGATGCATACGGCTTTGCCTACTCAACCACCGGGATAGCGGTGGGGGTTAGAACTCGCGGATGGCACAAACGTCGTTTGTAACCTCCTTTTGTTCTTTATCCCAATATGCATTATCGAAACAAAGACTTAATGCATTATCAGCCAACTCATCGTGTTGTGTTGATGACCAGGTATAATATGTATCAAAGATGTTTCCACCCAAATCATTGAGCGCATCATTTATTGGGAAACCGTTTGCAGGATCCTCACGACAGCAATAAATCTGAAATAGTTCGGCAAAGCTAGGCAGATACCAGCCATCTTCACACGCTGTTCCACTAACATTACTATCTGGAACATCCTTATAATTTTGTGCAAACATAAAGGCAGGATATCTTTCAATATGGGTAGAAGTATCATCATTAGTATTTAGTTCAATACCCATTAATTTAAGATTATTTGAACCGTTCTTTGTTGCACTATCTGCAAAAGTATAGTTAGCTGCATTCCCCTCTTCATTAGGCTGACATTGAATTCTGGTAATATTAACAGAATAAGCATTTGCAGAATCAAGACACCATGCAAGTCCATACCCATGCTTCAAGCCTACACCAAGAGTACGAACTGTAGTTGTATTACCTCTGTTATTAAGTCCCGTACCCTTATAGAAAATCAAAGCAGCGGCATTATTAATTTGAGTTGCAGTAAGAGACATGCCGCTTGTGTACGGAGTTGCAGAACCGTCATTAAATACTATATCGCCGACTTCTTTATAGACCGAAGGCAGCTTACTTCCAACATACTGGGCACCGCGGACAACACGGAAGCCCATATCTGCATTTCTGTCATTTGGAGCACTACTTCCCCTGTTATAAACTGGACTTTGAGTTACAGCGCCAGACCATCCGCCACCTTTTGTTACTCTACATTTATTAGTTTTAGCTGGATAATCTGGATAGCAACCTGAAGTTGGAGTATCTAATGGAATCCAGTCCCCTCCATTTTCTTCTTTATTCGAATGCCAGTCGTTTGTCCATTCCCAAACGTTACCGCTCATATCGTAAAGATTAAAACCATTTGGTGCTAACTGTTTTACCTTATTCACACCTGATGATTTTCCATACCAGGCAACGTCACTTGCAGTATTACTTCCGCTGTAAGTATAGCTTGAAGCCGTAAGATCTCCTCCACGGGCCAGGTATTCCCATTCAATTTCGGTAGGAAGGCGCCAGCCGTTTTTATCTGCCAGTATTGTTACATCCCAGGAACATGAAGGTGGCGCGCAATAGCCTTCATTTGAATTACCATCAATACCAGTCCACTGAGCAGGATTTGTTTTACCTCCAACCACATAAACAGGCTCGTAGCCTTCATCAATACTGCGAAGGTTACAATAAATAATAGCATCATACCAGCTGACCCTATATACAGGGTAAAAATCCCCCTTGCCAATAGTAGTTGTTGGTTCGCAACCACTGAAATACTTGCAGTAGAGTTCATATTCGCCCTGGGTTGTTTCGTGGTCGCTTGCAACAATACTCTTGATATTTCCTATCTTTCGATTTTGTTTAAATACTTCCGAAATTTGTGATGAACCATTAAAAGAACCTGCTGTTGAAGCCGGATAAGCAAAGGCAACAGCCTCCTGAAGACCACCGGTAGAAGTAAAAGCCCAGTTTGTAGTTGGATTTTCAGCATCTTGTATTAAAGTGAATTTTTTAAGCTCTTTTTTAAGGGTTGTATCGGTTACAGAGGAATCAAGGGTTATATGGGTTGCGGCTCCTATATTATACCAGTTGGGCTTTATGCAGCCGACTATTCCACCAGATTCTTCCGGAGGTGTAAGCTTGCCATTTATTATTATATAATTAGCAAAATTTCCCATATGATAAATATCATTTTTTCCCTTTCCAGTTTCTCCATCTACTCCATAAGGAATATATGTAGATCCACTGATTTTGAAGTATCCCAGGCTGCAACCTACTGCACCACCAGGATTAGTTGAAGACGAATTATTGCGGATAATACCATTCTTAAATGAAACATTGGCATTTCTTCCAACATAAACTCCACCACCACAATTTCCACAATTATTATTTATAATTGTTGTATCTTCAACTTCTAAATTAGAATCTTCATCGGCCTGAATTCCTCCACCATAGGAGTTTGAATAATTATTAGATATTTCACAAGCGGTTACTTTTACAGTACAGGTAGAAGAAGATACAAAAAGCCCTCCATTACCGTTATTCTGATAGAGTTTACAGCTGTCAATTATGACTTCTCCAGTATTTACACCCCATACCCAGATGGCACCGGAACGACCGTTAGTCAATTGCAGATTTTTTATTGTAATACCTGAGCGACTTACA
>CAMNGG010000161.1 GCA_946537975.1 uncultured Treponema sp.
CTGACGGTGGATTCTCCGACTCCATACTTACGGGCTATCGCCTTTTTACTCAGATTTCTTACTTCATAATCAAGAATTGCATTGATTCTTGTCTCGACTGGTACGCTTCCGCTTTCCATTTTGTCCTCCAAAACTGTCACCTTTTTGGCACCAGTCGATTTTAAATGTGTTACTTTTTGGGGGTGCAGATCAGTGAGCGAGTGAAGCGGCCGACCGTTAGGGAGCTGCGGAAGGCGTCTTGGACTTTGATGCCGGGCCCAGATAATATTGAATAATTTTTTCATTTGTGGTATTTTTAATGGATAAAATTAGTATTCTATATTATACAAGGAGTTCCTAATGTCAGGACATAGTAAATGGGCCACCATTAAACATGCAAAGGGTTTGGCCGATGCAAAGCGTGGTAAGATTTTTACCAAATTTATTAAGGAAATTTCTATTGCTGCACGTATGGGCGGTGGAGACCCTAACTCTAACCCTCGTCTTAGAACTGTAATTATTAAGGCTCGTGCTGCTAACATGCCTAAGGATAACATTGAACGTGCTATCAAAAAGGGTACTGGTGAAGACGGTGGAGCAGCATACGAAGAGTATCTCTACGAAGGTTATGCTCCTGGCGGAGTTGCTGTAATGGTTGAAGTTCTTTCTGATAACAAGAACCGTGCAGCTGCTGATGTTAAGAATATTTTTACAAAGAACGGTGGTAACCTTGGAACTTCTGGTTCTGTATCTCGTATGTTCCAGAGAAAGGGTACAATCGAGCTTGATGCTGAAAAGGTAAACGAAGACGAAGTAATGGAAGTTGCTTTGGAAGCTGGTGCTGATGATATCGTAAACGAAGACGGAATTATCACTGTAACAACAAGTCCAGACGCTTTCTCTGCTGTTGCTGAAGCTATTCAGGAAAAGGGCTATGAAACACTTTCTGCTGATGTAGGAATGGTTCCAGATGCTTACACTCCAGTTGATAAGGACACAGCTGCTAAGGTTCAGCGCCTGATTGACCGTCTTGAAGACAATGACGATGTTCAGAATGTATACCACACAGCTGAATATCCAGATGACTTTGAGCCAGAGGAGTAATGAATAAGTTCCGAGCAGTGGCGCAGGAACTTATGAATGCATAAATAGTGAAAATTGCGAAGCGATTTTTACTTACTTAATGCTATATGAAATCCGTTCCATTAAGGAGCGGATTTTTTTTAGGGTTCGTGAGGAAAAATTTCTCACAGAGCTTTAGAGGTCACGGAGATTGATGTTTTATAATTGACTCTGTGACCTCTGTGCTCTCTGTGAGAAATTCTAATATGATAAACGAAGACAAGGCTTTTAATTCCCTGCCGGGAAATGAACAGAGTAAGAGTTCTCAAAAGGTTCGCCGTGTAAGACGGGTGCTTGGAATTGACCCGGGACTTGCGAATACCGGCTTTGGCGTTGTTGATTTTTGCCAGGGCCGCTACCGCATGGTTAGTTATGGCTGTATAACTACAAAAGCAGATCAGCCTCACGGTGAGCGCCTCCTTACAATTTACAGCCGTCTCTGTGCTGTTATAGACGAGTTTCAGCCGGACGAAGCGGGAATGGAAACTCTTTATTTTGCGCGTAATGTAACTTCTGCAATGGGTGTGGCTGAGGCAAGGGGTGTGGTAACTCTGTGTCTGGCTCAGCATAATATAAAGCTAGGGGAATATCAGCCTAATCAGATTAAACAGGCTGTGACGGGAACGGCCGCTGCGGACAAGGAACTTGTTGAGCGTTATGTTAAGATTCTGCTGGGCTTAAAAACTGAACCTAAGCCGGATCATGCGGCCGATGCGCTGGCAGGTGCTATTACACACCTGCATTATTCAAGATAGTCGTGTCATTGTCGGGCTTGACCCGACAATCTTACTATTTCAAAGCCTCTGTAAGAACAGAAAGATTTACTTCCATAATTTTAAGATAGGTTGTACCAGCCTTTGCCTGCTTTGCAGTTGTAGACTGAATTGAATCAAGTGTAAGTACGCGGGCATTTTTCTTCTTTGTATTCTGGATGATTGTGCGGGCAATTTTTCCGTCACCAGATTCAATTTTAAGCACGGTGTTGAGGCCGAGTTCGTCTACTTTTTTAGCAAGGAAGATAACTGTTTCAAAGCTTGCTTCTGTTTCTGCTGAACAGCCAACGAAAGCTGCGAAATAGTCGAGGCCGTAATCATCTACAAGATAGCGGAATGGGAAGCGGTCGCCAAAGAGGATTGTCTTCTTACTGCCGGCTTTTACGGCTGCGGCATATTTTGCGTCGAGGGCGTCGAGGCTGGCAGTGTAAGCGGCGAGGTTTTCTTTGTAAGCAGTAGCGTTTGCAGGGTCTTTTTCACAGAGGGCAGCGGCGATTTCTGTGCACAGTATTTTTGCGTTGCGGAGTGAAAGCCATACATGCTCGTCGTACTCAACTTCATCTTCATCGTGATGATGGTGGTGATGACCTTCTGCTTCGTGGTCGTGATCATCTTCGTCTTCATCCTCATCGTGGTCGCCGTCGTGGTGGTGTTCGTGCTTTTCTTCCTCTTCGGCCTGCATTCCTTCTTTTACTTCTTCGGCTTTTACTTTGTCACCCAAAGTTTCGAGAAGATTGATAACCTTCATATTTTTGTTGGTTGCGTTCTTAAGTGCATCAGCAACCCAGCCGTCGCTTTCTCCACCAACGTAGATGAAAATATCTGCTGTTGAGATTTTTGCGATGTCCTGGATTGACGGCTGATAAGAATGGAGGTCTACGCCGTTTCCAAGAAGAAGGGTGAGTTCAACATTAGATGTCTTGTTGCCAATAATTTCTCTTGTCCAGTCATACTCCGGGAAGATTGTAGTAACTACTTTGAGTTTGTCAGATTGTTTTGCTTTAGCCGCAAATACTGATGTTGTGAGTGCAGAAAAAACTGCAAGTATTAAAAATATTTTTTTCATAGTAAAATTCCTTATTTAGTTTTCTTTTGATAAAGCCAGGGGTTGCGGGGCGGCGCGTGAGCCCCGCAGAGGGGGTAGTTCGTTCGCTATCGCTCACTACCGAGTTTCCTTCGGAAACTCGCGACGCGAGGGGGAGGCTTCCCCCTTATAAAATTAAATCACCAGTTTTACTTTCTGCTTTACCAGGGTTGCGGGTGCGAGAAGAAGGGCAGAAATAATAAAAAGATTTATATAGGAAAAAGCTGAATACTCGATAGACACTAGCAGAGCTGGGCCTGAGATTTTATTATTGTTATGAATTACCTGAAGTACAAGACAGACAGGGCAGTCTTCTTCATGGCAATGTTCTTCGTGACCGGCATGGAAACTTTCGAAGGCAAGAAGTGCAAACAGTGAAAGAGCGGTCAGAAGTGCAGTAGTGCGGAGCATGTGGAAAATCTTTTTATTCATCTTCTTTGTCCTTCTTACAGGCACAGTCTGTACAAACGCCATAAAAAACCGTACGCAGCGGGTTAAATACAAATCCGTGCTCTGTCTTAAGATGTCCGCCGAGTTCTTCAAGTTCCTCGCATTCAAGATGAATAAGGCGGCCGCAGAGTTCACATTTCAAATGGAAGTGCTGCTCCGCAGACTTACAGTCTTCTCCCGCATATTCAAAGCAGGCGGCAGAATGGTCATCTATAAAATATTTCTGGATTTTACCTTCGGTTACGAGTTTATCCAGCTGTCGGTAAATAGTTGCAATTCCTATTGAGATATTTTTTGCTTCAAAGTGGGCACGAACATCTTCCGCAGTAAAATGTTTTCCCTGCATTTCGCGGAGATATGAAAAAAGAAGTTCCTGTTGTTTTGTTTTATAGGCTGTTTTCTGCATTTATGAAGTATTCCAATTTGATAATGATTCTCAAATTATACGAATTGCATAAAAATGTCAATGGAATTTGAGAATTATTATCAATTTGATATGCTTCTTTTTTGCAGACCCTGAAACAAGTACAGAATGACGGAGGTTTAGAATCTTCACAAGTCTCTTTATATCATCTATAATGCTAATATGTTCAATTCGCTTACAGGAATAATCACCGGGAAATTTCCGAAACAGGTTTTTATAGATACAAATGGTGTGGAATGGGATTTATGTGTTCCTGATTCTAACCTCGATATGCTTCCGCCGGTTGGCAATGAAGCAAAAATTTATACCTGGCTTCAGCATACAGATCAATTAATGGCCCTTTATGGTTTTGCAAGTGCAGAGGAGCGAAGTGTATTTTTAGATTTGCTTAAGGTCGACGGCGTTGGCCCTAAAGGGGCAGTAAAAATCATGAGTGCGGTTTCTTCTGCCCGCCTGCTTGATGTTTTGGAAAAGGGTGACCTTGAAATGCTGGAAAAGATTCCTGGCGTTGGTAAAAAGACTGCCGGTAAGATGATGCTGACACTTAAAGGTAAATTAAAAATCAGTGAGAGTGCAGGTCCTGTTGTTAGCCTTGCAGCTGCAAGTCCTTATGCAGATGTCGTATTGTCGCTTGCAAGTATGGGTTATGATAAAAAGCTTGTTGAACAGAAGGTTGCCCAGCTGGTTGAAATACTAACTAACGATAGTTCGTTTGCTGGTAAGAGCCAGAAAGAGAGGGAAGATATTCTCTTCCGTCGTGCGATTGTAGAGCTTGCCTGAAATAGTAAATGCGTTACGGCTTTTTTATAGTATGCTGAGGATTAAAAATGAACGAGAATGAAGACTTTTCTGCAATTGTACGTGCGGATTTAAAAGACAGATATGATGAACAGGATAATAAGCTGCGTCCTAACATGCTCAAGGATTTTCTTGGGCAGGAAAGCGTAAAGAAAAATCTTTCTACTTTTATAGAAGCCGCTAAGCTGCGCGAAGAGCCTCTGGATCATCTTCTTTTGATCGGACCTCCTGGACTTGGAAAAACAACTCTTGCCCAGATTACCGCCCACGAGCTTGGGGTTGATTTTAAGGTAACATCTGCACCGGCTCTGGATAAGCCAAAAGACCTTGCCGGTATTTTAAGTACAATCACTCCGCGAACTGTTTTCTTTATTGATGAAATTCACCGCTTAAAGCCTGCTATTGAAGAAATGCTTTATATCGCTATGGAAGATTTTGAGCTGGACTGGATTATTGGTCAGGGTGCGGCTGCCCGAACTGTCCGCATTCCGATTCCACCTTTTACTCTGATTGGTGCGACGACTAAGGCTGGTTCAGTTTCGAGCCCGCTCCGCTCTCGCTTCGGTTTTATTCCCCGTTTTGAGTTTTATACACAGAAGGAGCTTGCTTCTATTATTAAGCGTTCGGCAGCTATTCTTGAAATTGGAATTGAAGAAGATGCTTCAATGCTGCTGGCCCAGTGCTGCCGTGGAACTCCCCGTGTTGCAAACCGTGTTCTTCGCCGTATGCGTGATTTTGCTCAGGTTTCGGGAAGTCCTGTTATTACAGTGGACATTGTAGATGACGGTTTGAAGCGCCTCGAAATAGATGAAATTGGTCTTGAAAAGTACGACCGCGAAATTCTCCGTTCAATTATTGAGAATTTTGGCGGCGGCCCGGTTGGCGCAGAAACTCTCGCTATTTCAATCGGCGAAAGTATGGATACTCTGGAAGATTATTATGAGCCGTATCTTATACAGTGCGGACTTCTCCAGAGAACTCCGCGTGGCCGTATGGTGACGGAGAAGGCATACAGTCACTTAGGTCTAACACATGCTTCCGATTCAAAAGATGGACTTCAGGGAAGTCTATTTTAAGAAGATACCACACGGATTGGAAACGTCTAACGACGTTTCTATATTTTTAATATGGAATTGCGTTAGCAATTCCGAATCCGTGTGGTAATATATATAGTTAAGACTTTGTATTTGTGATAATATTGCGTTTATGTTAACATCTGATTTTAATTTTGACCTGCCCGAAGATTTGATTGCCCAGCATCCGAGTGGAGTACGCGGACAGGATAAACTTATGCTTTTGAACCGGGTAACTGGTGAAGTAGAACATCACATGATGGACGATTTGCCAGACCTTATTGAGCCCGGAACTCTTATGATTTTTAATAACAGTCGCGTTCGCCGTGCCCGTGTTTATGGAATTAAAGAAACCACCGGCCGCGAAACCGAATTTATGTTCCTCAACACAATTGATAAAGAATGCTGCATCTGGAATACAATGGTAAAATCTGCAAAAAAGCAGAAGCCTGGAATGCATTATAAATTTCCGGATGGCACAGTTGCCCAGATTATTGAACACGAAGGAAATGCCGGTACAGAATTCCGTGCCCTTAAATTTGACTTTGCAATTAATGAAGACTGGTTTGAACGCAACGGTCATATTCCTCTTCCGCCATATATTAAACGCGGCGACACAGAAGAAGATTCCGAACGCTATCAGAATGTGTATGCAACAGATACCGGCTCTGCTGCCTGCCCGACAGCTGGTCTTCATTTCACAGAAGAAATGCTTGCCCGACTTGATGCAAAGGGAATTGAGCGCCGCTTTGTAACCCTTCATGTAGGGCTTGGAACTTTTCTTCCTGTCCGGGAAGAAAATATTGAAAATCACAAAATGCATGAAGAATGGTATACCGTTCCAAAGGAAACAGCTGATGCCATTAACAAGGCAAAATCAGAAGGACGCCCGATTCTTGCAGTCGGAACAACAAGTGTACGCACTCTTGAAAGCGTTGCTCAGAAACTTGCTGATGAAGCAGGCAGCTTCGACGAGCTCAACAACCGTAAAGAATGGGTTAGAGCCGGTACGAACTCAACAAGTATTTTTATGTACCCGGGCTTTAAGTTTAAGGTTGTAGATAAGATGTTTACAAACTTCCATACGCCGGAGAGCACATTGATTATGCTTGTATCTGCCTTCGCCGGCCGTGAGCACATCCTCAACGCTTACAAGCAGGCAGTTGAAAATAAGTATCACTTTTTTAGTTATGGAGATGCGATGTTGATTCGCTAGTTTTGCGTAGCAAAACTAGGTAGTTCGCGCAGCGAACGTAGAGACTGTATGTTCATACGATAAAAATTCCTCACAGAGTTTAGGAGGGCACGGAGAAAAAAATAGAAAGTTTTCCTTTGTGTCCTCTTTTGCTCTGTGAGAAATTTTAATTAAGTCAACTGCTCAAAACTATAACGTGCAAGATTAAAGAACTGCTGCTTCATAACATCTGTTATCATCTGGTCGGTGGCGGCCTTCTGGAACTGTTCGGCTACAAACTCCTCCAGCTGGGTAATATCCTTTTGTGAAAGAGGAAGCCGGCGGCCGCTCATAAAGTTTTCGAATTCCTTACTGTGGAAGGTAAAAGGACCAGCAAAGGCAAGGTGTACATTTAAGAGCGTATTCTTTTCTGTATCAGCAAGAAAGGCAAAGGAAGCAGACTGCTGTGTAATTGTGTGCTCAGGTCCAATACGACGGAAAATGGAAAGTTCCGCATCGACAAGTGGAATGCGGATATTCGAAAGAATAAAGCCCTCCGGCACGCTCTTAAAATATCTTATATTTTCACTTCTTGTTTCCGTCTGATTTTTGAATTCAAGCTTTGCATCCAGTGCCATAAGAGGCGCAAATAAGGTGAGCTTATGATTTTCCGAGCAGATATTTCCGCCTATTGTTGCGGTGTTACGGATTATAGGATTAGCAATACAGTTTAGAGCTTCATATACAATCGGTGGAAGATGAGTTTGTCCTATTGCCAGCAGTTCGGAGAGAGTAGCTCCAGGACCAACATCGATATAACGTTCGTGACGTGAAATATGTGAAAGATCTTTTATTCCATGTGTTGAAATAAATTTTTCCGGAAGATTTTCAATTCGTGTACAGCCGCCAACAACTTTAGTTCCCGGATTATTAGAGAGAATCTTTATAAGCTCTGCTGTATTCTTTGCATAAAGTATAGTTTTTCCCATTTAATTCCTCTTTTTAACTGCGGGCCTGAAGCTTGTTTGAAATCTGAATTGCATAAATAATTCCATTTACCAGAGTCTCTAAGTCAGTACAGCAGGGTGAAAGTGCTTTTACATAATCTGTAATTTCCTGCCGGGTTGGCATTTTTAAGGCTTTTAAAATCTGATAAGCAGAAAAAACTTTTCCGGCAGTACAGTAACCGCAGAGCTTAATGCCTGCCTTCTGAAAGCCGGCCATTATTGTAGAATACTCTTCCGTTTTTACAAAATAGTCGAGCGTTACAATATCACTGTTTCTGACAATGCCGGCCGGTATTTTACAGGCTGCCGCAGGTTTGTCATCGAGAAGAATTGTGCAGGCTCCGCAAAAGCCGCTGCTGCATCCGCTTTTTACAGAAGGGCAGCTGTTCTTGTGAAGCACCTTCATTAAAGATTCATCTGCATGAGCATCGAGAATTGTTTTAGTTCCATTTAGAGTTACAGGAATTTTCATTCTTCTGCTCCTTTATTTTCTGTTTTATCAGATTTTTTAGTTTCGTTCTTTTCCTTTGTGCGGTCACGGATCAGCTGGAAAAGTAAATCTTCGGTACAAGGAATTTCTGTAAGCTGGGTTGTGAGAGCCAGGGAGAGTGCAGAAGAAAAAGCAGCAGGCAGGGAATTATGAATAAGTCCGCCAACCTGTCCTGAGCGGTTACTTGATTGAATAAAGCTGATGTTGATTGCATCGCAGGGAACAGTTTTTCCTTTTACGAGCATTGTAAGCTCCTGCTGGATTTCAAGCTTGATTGTTCGCAGGGCGGCGGCCTCATCAAAAAGCTCTCCACAATCTACGGTAACCCAGATGCCCTTTATTTTTTCGTTGTAGGTATAGGTATCAAGTTCAACTTCAACAACAGTCGCAATAAAGGAAGTAGTGTAAAATGGAGTTCCCGAAAATTTTTCTTTATCCCATTTTGATTTTGCAGTAGTTCCGGCGCCCCTTTTTGAACTTATAGGAAGAGGCTGATGAAAGCGTTTTTTCTGAATGTCATTGCAGCATTTTTTTACAAGTTCATTCATGATACTGATTGAGCAGTAGGAGTCTTCCGGCTGTTCCGGAATCTGATCGTAAGGAAAATCAGAATTAATCAATATATTCTGCTTTGGAATCTGTAAAATTTCAGAGGCAGATTTTTTCCAGATATCCTGAATTACTTCAGAAGGCTTTATTGCGTGAATTTCAATTTTTTCATCTGCGCTCAGCGTTACTTCCAGTTTTGAATCATTAGAAAAACTTGTCTGACCATAATAGCCCGATGGAATATAGGCAGTGGCAAGTCCAATTCCCCGGAGTGGAAGGGCAAAAAATGGTTTACTGTCCTTTTCGGCCCGGTCAATTGCTTCCATATGGAAGGATGCATATTTTCTGTTGAAGTCGCTGTTTTTGAGTGTCTGCTGAATAACTCCTTGAATATCACCAGTTGTAATAGTGATAGGAAAAGCTTTTTTTGATACCGTGTTTAAGATTCGCAGTTCATCAGGAAATATTTTTGAAAGATTACTGATTTTCTGAATTTCATTTTCAATGGCAAAAAAGGCCTGAGATTCAATTATCTGCATTGAAATTGAGGTTGGCGGATTTTTTGATGTGTGAGCCTGAGCATGTATGTAAAGATTTTCCGGCTTGTAGTAACTGGCTGCCGCAATTGCAATTCGGTCTGTAATTTCCTGGGCAAATGGATTTGAAGAGCCGATGTCTATATCAATGAGGATTTTTAAGGCAGTAAGACGACCTTCTTCATTAACTGCGGAGCGGTAGGTAATTTCTGTGAGTACACCAGGCACCATATAGTTTTCCTGTTCAAATTGAGAAAGAACAAGCTTTACCGGCTTTTTTGAAAGCCAGGCCGCTGAGGCAACCTGAACTGCAAGCTGGGTAGTGCGGGCAAGTCCTGCAGGATAAATGCCGGCAGACTTTGTTTTATGAATGAAAACCTCTTCTTCACTGATATTTAAAACCTGGGCAACAGATTTTTGTGTAAAGCCTGTCCAGCGGGTTGGAACAAAAACATGAATCTTTTCTCCTTCTGTGTAAGCAAATGCTCCTTCTGTTTCCTGCCATTTTGGAGTGAGCAGTTTTTCTTTCCAGGTATCTGTAGAAGAGAAAGCCGCATTTTCAAAGAGCTTCATGTCGGCCTGTGCAATTGACTGTTTTTTGTAAAGTCCATATTTAATTTCACGGGTTGCGACAATAACATTTGTATTTTCTTCAATATGAGATTTATCAATAACCGTATCAAGGGAAGGCATTTCATTAATCTGCTCAACAAACTCCTTAAAGTTTGCAGTTTCTTCCTGATTATTGATTACATTATGAAGAGCTGACTCAAGGCTTTCAACATCAAAGGTGATGTTAACCGTGTCTAACAGCTTATAAACTGTTTCTTCGTCCGGGCCAAAAAGAATACCTACAGGTTCTCCGCTGTAAGAGACATTTCCATATCCAAAAATCTTTATGATGGTTTTGTTTGCGGTAATTGCTTTTGCTCCCGGCAGTTCTTTACTTGTATAAAGAGTATAACCCTCGGGTAAATCTGGTGCGGAAATACTTTTAATTTTTCCTGCTGGTGCCGGACTTCTTACTAAAGCGGCGTATAGGCAGCCTTCCTTTTCTGCATCACTATAAAATCCTGAGGCTTCAAGAGAACGAAAAAGTTTTTTTTCTGATTTTTTTCCAGCCATTGTGCTATGCGTCTCTCCTGTTTTCACTTCCAATTCTTGTTACTGTATCAATAACAAGCTGAGCCTGTTCATCTGTCATATCCGGAAAAAGTGGAATCGAAATTGTTGCATTGTATTGACGTTCTGCATTCGGATAATTTTCTGCGGTAAAAGCCGGATAAAGTTCGCGCCAGTAAGTGAAATGAAAAATCGGAATAAAATGAACCGAGATTCCAAGTCCTGCTTCCTGCATTTTTTTTGCAAACTCTTCACGACTGATTTTAAGTTTATCTGTTACAAGCCGCATAAGGTATAAGTGCCAGCTGTTGCCTTCTCCGTCTGGAGGCAGCTTTATAAAATCGAGCTTTGAGAAGGCTTTGTTATACATTTCGACAATGCGTTTTCTCTGTTCATAAAAAAGCTGGGCTCTGTCTACCTGGCAGCAGCCTAGGGCCGCGAGTACGTCTGGTAAATTAAACTTATAGCCCGGAGCAATAATGTCGTATTCCCAGCTGGCTCGAGGGCTTGTGTAGCGGTCCCAGGTGGTGCGGTCCATTCCGTGCATGCGCATAACTGTCATGCGGCGGGCTAAGTCCGGGTCGCGGGTACAGACCATTCCGCCTTCTGCTGTAGTAATTGTCTTTGTTACATAAAAGGAAAAAACTCCTGCATCACCGATAGCGCCTGCGTAACCGAGGGCGGTTGGAGACGGAAATGAATGAGCGGCATCTTCTATTACCCGGATACGTTTTTCTGGAGTTGAGTATTTTGCGGCTAGTTCCATGATGCGCTTCATATTGCAGACATTTCCCGCAATATGTACCGGCACAATTGCGCGGACACGGTTTGAACCTTTGCCGTCATAACCGCACGGCTGACTGTCTCTTTTTAAGATTTCTTCTATTTTATCCGGGTCTATACTATAGTTGTCTTTTTCTACATCAGCAAAAAAAACGTCAGCATTTAAGTGGCGGGCGCAGGCTGCTGTAGAAACAAAGGTGTAAGGTGTTGTAATTACAGCAGTGCCTTCCCTAACACCGCAGGCTTCCATTGCAAGAATCATTCCGCTGGTGTTCGAGTTTACGGCAAGAGAGGTGATTTCGCCAGTCGACAGGGCTGAGTTAAGGCGAGCCTTTTTCATTTGCTCTGTGTCGCTTATTGCGGCAGTAAATTTTTTTTCAAACTCAAGAGCATATTTTCCGGTTGTGAGCCAGCCGCTTCTAAGTACATCAAGTACCGCAGCTTCTTCTGCTTTTGTTATAGCTGCTCTATGAAAAGGAACCTTTATTTCTGCCATAATAACTCCATGTCATTCAGATTCTGAACCTTCGCAGCATAGCTGCTCGGAGACTCGCTAAAAACAGTCCACCGGACTGTTTTTGCTCTGCTCTGCAGAGCCGCTCCCTAAGTTCAGGATGACGTCTTTTGTCATTCCGAACTTGTTTCGGAATCAATTTATAATATATCAGTTCTAAGCTGATTATCAGTTTTTATTTCTTCGTAAAAATCGCGCAGACTCTTGCAGTCATCACATAAAAGCTGAACGAGCTTTGCCTTGTCGCGGAATTCAGCTTCCTGTCCCTGAGTATAAAAACAGATAGGGTAGAGAGCCTTGAGTAAAACTTCCAAACGTTCGTTAGTATATTCCTTATTATCCAGCTGTAAAAGCTTTTTATATTTTGTTGGAGTCGGGTTTTCTTCTTTCAGCCAGAGCGGTTCAATAAGGCGTTCACCTTTTCTGCAGCCCATAATTTTTATATCGATATCTTTATAGGGCTCAAGTCCTGAAAACTTAATTATCTGCTTGGCAAGGTCTATGATTTTTACAGGTTCTCCCATATCAAGCAGATAAGATTTTCCGTTTTCTCCGACACCACCTGTTTGCAAAACAAGAGAACAGGCTTCTGGAATTGTCATGAAAAAGCGTTCCATCTTTTCATCTGTTACGGTAATTGGACCCCCGGTTTTAATCTGATTCTGGAAGAGTGGAAGAATTGAACCACGGCTGCCAAGTACATTACCAAATCGTACAAACATAAAAGACTGACTGTCTGCGGCCTTTTTTGCGGCATTTAAAACAAGCTTTTCACAAAGCATTTTTGAAACACCGTAAACACTTACAGGTGCAACCGCCTTATCAGTTGAAATCAAAACAAAGCGGTCTACCTTGTGGTTGAGGGCCGCATCAAGAAGATTTTTTGTTCCAAAAACATTGTTTTCAATTGCAGCAACCTGATTTTCTTCCATCATTGGTACATGCTTGTAAGCCGCACAATGGAAAATTACGTTACATTTAGTCTGGCGGATAATATAGTCTACATATTCGCGGTCGCGCATATCTCCAATAATCGGAACTATAGTAGCCTTTTCACCGACTCCCTCTGCCTGCAGTAAACGAAGCTCCCTGTATATACTGCAGATAGAATTTTCACCATGACCAAAAAGATAAAGACGTTCGGCGCCACCGCTCAAAAGCTGGCGTGCAAGCTCGGAACCGATTGAACCTCCGGCACCAGTAATAAAAACTCGTTTTCCCCGCAGATAGCCAAGGCTTTCCTTAAGAGAAATGGTTACAGGTGTTCGTCCAAGAATATCAAGCGGATCAATTTCGCGGGTCTGGACAAGGTGAGCAGTGCCTTCAATTACCTGGCTGATTCCCGGAAGAATTTTAATATGATTAAAACCGTTTTCTGTAAGGGTTTCGTAAATTTCACGGATTCGTTCAGTTGGGGCAGAAGGAATGGCAATAATTGCTTCATCTAAATCAGAATTGGAAAGAATAGAAGTAACACCACTGATCGGACCAAGAACTGGAATTCCGTCAATTGTTGTTCCTATCAGGTCCTTATTATCATCAATGAAGGCATTAACTTTTCCAAAGATTTTTTTTCTTTTTATATCATCAGCAATAGTCTGCCCGGCAAAGCCTGCGCCAATGATGTAGATACGTTTATCCATTTTCCCAACCCTTTATATTATTTTATCACAATAGAAGGAAAATGTCATAAAAATCTCTAAACCCGACCTTATTTTTCACCGATTAAAATAATAAGAGTCGGATTATTATGTCTGACTGGCGCTTTTTTGCGCATAAGTGGGGTCTTTTTGATGGGGAAGCTTAAAAGATTTAGTATTCTTGCAATTCTGATTTTCTGCGGTACATTCTGCTTTGCAAATCAAATCTCTTTTCAGATTGTTCAACATGACGAGAGCCTGGACAGTGTTTCTGAAGATTCAATGATAATTGAAGATTCAGTCCTCAATAATTTTTTTGAGTTCGGTTATATAGTTACTAATTCTGATGCGGCAATTTCTGAATCTGTGGCGCAGGATGAAAAGCTTTATAAAATCGGTCAGGGTGATGCCTTTAATGGATTTTCAGATTTTTTCATTCAGATTAAGCTCTATTATGAAAGGACCGAAGAAACCTTAAGTAAGAATTCCGATCTTTATCAGATTGATTTTTCAATTACTTCTGTAAAGACCGGTAAAAAAATAGCGGCCAAGACAATGAGTGATATCAAAATTGACCGCACTAAAAAAAATAATCTGGCCAAAGTTTCGTCAGATCTGGTAAATGAAATAAATAAAGCATTAAGAGCATATAAAGCCTAAGGATGGGTAGGGGTATGAAGAATAAAATTAAAAACATTTTTAAGATTCTGGTAGTAACTGCGGGATGTTTAATGTTCGCATCGTTCAGTCCTTCTTTAGATGGAAGGGCTGTAGTTGTTGACAGCGGAGTTTTTCCACAGGGACTTTTCGCCAAAACTGTAGGCTACCTTCCTGGTGATATCATCAGTGTGACAAATATTGCGGGAGATACAACAGTTGATCTTCTGGTAATCGGCGCACTTGACCCTTCTGAAGGGGTTGCAATCATGCTTTCTCCGGAAGCTGCTGATGCTATGGGAATAGACCGTAGTTCAAACAATATCGTAAAAATTACTAAGCGTTCCGGTCAGGATGAGCGGGTTTATGGTAATGCAGTAATATCAAAATCTGCTGCCGAAATTGAAGACTGGGATGATGAAAGTTTTGAGTCAATTGGTGAAGAAGAAAACTCTGATGCCTTCGTTGAGCCTGAAGCAGAGCCAGAGCCAGAACTTGAAGCCGAAAGTGAAGCTGCTTTTGAGGCAGATGCTGAAGCCTTTGAAGATGCAGAAGAAGCTGAAGAGAGCGAAGCTGCCGAAACTGATTTTGAAGAAGAAGAATTTGATGAGGCTTTAGACGAAACTGAAGAAGAAATAGCTGCTTCTGAAATACCTGAAGAGGCAGAAGAGTTTACTGAAGAAGAGCTTGAAGAAGACTTCGCAGATGAAGAGGCTTTGGATGAAGAAGAGTTTACAGGAGAGACTCCGGAAGATGAAGAAGCTATAGCTGAGGAAGAGTTTACAGATGAAGAACCAAATGCCCTTGAGGAAGATACAATAGAAGAAGAAAGCTTTGAAGATGAAGAGCTTCCTGATGCAGAAGAACTTCCTGAAGAAACTGAGGAAGAAGCAGCTGAGGAGCCGGAAGAAAACTTAGAGGAAGAAGAGTTTACAGAAGAAGAAGCCTTTGATTCAGAAGAACTTGATGAACTTCCTGAAGAATCAGAAGAAGAGCCTGAGGCTGAAGAAACTGACGAAATGGAAGAAAATGCTGAAGCAGAAGAAGCATTTGATGAAGAGCTTCCTGAAGAAACAATTGAAGAAGAAGCCTTTACAGAAGATAAGCTCGACGAGCTTCCAGTAGAAGAGGAAAGTACAGCAGAAGCTGAAGCTGAAGAAGAGGCTCCTGCAGAAGAGGAAACTCCAGCAGAAGAAGCCTTTGCTGAAGACGAGCTTGATTCTCTTCCTGTAGAAGAATATGAAGCAATAGTACTTGTGCCTGCAGATGCAAATCCTCCAGAGGGAGACAGCGATGAGGTTGAAGATGTAATTGCTGAAGATGAACTTGAGTCAATCGATGAAGAAATTACTTTGACTCCTGAACCTCTTTATTCAGAGGTTAATGAGCCGGTAATGAATATTACTCCTGTAACTCCAGAGGTAAAGGAGCCTGAAGCCGGAGCTGCTTCTTATGATAAGTATATTGTTCCAAGCCTTAGTCAGCTTGAATCTGGGAAATACTATATTCAGGTTGCGGCTTATGGAAGTGATGAAAATATCCTTGAAGTAATCAATAAGTATGGCAGCAATTATCCGATTACAATCGTGCCGATGGCCGGCGGTAAGACAAAGCAGGTACTCATTGGCCCTGTAACAATGGATGAATATAAGGTTGTACTTGAAAGATTTAAGTCGTATGGATTTAAGGATGCATTCTTGCGTAAGGTAAAATAAGCCTAAAATCGAAAGCCCGGTAACCCCGGGCTTTTTTTTATGGTATGATTTGAACCGCAAACGAGCGAAGCGAGTTTGTCGGTTTCGCAATTAATTTGACACGCTTGCTGAAGGCAAGTCGTGTTCATAATAATGATAAACGGCAGCGGGCTTGACCCGCTGTCCGATTTCATCAGATAGTGTAAACCCAACCCTCAGGAGCAGGGAGGCGGCCCATCTGAATACCTGTCAAAGTATCGTAGATTTCCTTGAGTTTAGGACCCATTTCCTGCTTTCCGCCATTATAGATGATTGACTTTCCGTGGTCATCAATCTGTCCAACTGGAGAAATAACAGCAGCTGTTCCACAAAGACCGCATTCTACAAAGTTGCCAAGCTCATTCTTGTTAATCTTGCGCTCTTCAACTTCCATCTTAAGATATTCTTTAGCAACAATAACAAGTGAACGGCGAGTGATAGAAGGAAGAATAGAGTCAGATTTAGGAGTTACCAGCTTTCCATCCTTTGAAATAAAGATGATGTTTGCTCCACCAGTTTCCTCAAGGTAAGTATGAGTAGCCGGATCAAGGTACATATTTTCTGCATAGCCGCACTTATGAGCGTCTACAATATTGTGCAGAGACATAGCATAGTTCAAACCAGCCTTAATATCACC
>CAMNGG010000162.1 GCA_946537975.1 uncultured Treponema sp.
GGAGATATGATTAGTGTCAGACTACCGGATGGTAGTTTGAATAATGCAACTGTTGCTAAAGTTGATGAAGCAGCCCGCTTTATAATACTGCAGCTTTGTGCGGGTACAGCAGTTGATAACGAAAAACAGAAAACAATTACCAGAGGAGTGCAGGCAGAGAAAGCGGCAGTAAGTGGAAGTGCAGAATACTGGCTCTTCCAGTTTATACCGAAGCCGCAGAAGTTTGAGCTGATTGTAAGACAGGCTACAGAATGCGGTGTAGCCGTAATTGTTCCGGTAATCGGTGAGTATTCAGAAAAAAGCAGTGTCCTTTCACTTCAGGGCGCAAAAAAGGAGAGGCTTGAACGTATAATAAAGGAGGCACGCCAGCAGAGCGGGTCGCCGGTAGATACAAGGGTTACGGAAGCTCTTAGCCTTGAAAAAGCAATTGAGCTTTGGGGGGCACCTGCGGACTCTCTTGCCTTTGTGCTTTCTGAACGTGATGATTGTTCTGGAAATCTCAGGGCAAGTGTAAAGGGCGCGTGTGACCTTGAAAAAATAAAGAGGGCCGCAATTGCGGTTGGCAGTGAAGGCGGACTTAGTCCGGATGAGGTAAGAATTCTGGAAGAAAAAGCTCTCTTCGTGCCGATTCATTTTGCCGTAAATATATTAAGATGTGAAACAGCAGCACTTTATGGAATAGCTGCCGTGCAGACTGAAATTAATGGATTTGCCGGTCAAACCGGACAATGATACTAGGTGGGGTATAAAAAATGTCAATTAAACGTATTTCTTTAATTGGAGTTCCAGTAGATGTTATACAGCCGGAAAACCTGGAAAATGAAATTCTTGAGCTGCTTGCAAAGCCGGGAACAAAACAGATCGTTTTCCTTTCAATATGGAATCTTTTAAAAGCACGCCATAAAGGCCTTTATTCAGAATGTATTAAAAATGCCGATTTAATAATTCCTGTTTCAAAGAGTATCCTCAAGGGGGCAAAATTTCTTAAAAAGGATGTACCTGTACGATATAATCCTTTCGAAGCTGTAATCCGAATCCTTTCAATTCTTGATGCCCATTACAAAACTCTTTATCTTTTTGGTTCAAGTAAAAAAACAATAAATAAAGCGGAAAAAAACATCAGAGACACCTTCCGTAATCTGCGGGTAATAGGGCGTTACGGCGGATATTATCCGAAGTCTGTTGAGGATGATATTGTTGAAGCAATTTTTAAGGCGCAGCCATCTCTTGTTCTTTTAAGCGATGGAATTAAAGAGAAGAACTGCTGGCCTTATAAAAGACGCAACCGCTTTTCTTCGAGCATCTTTCTTTATTATAAGGATGCCTTTGGAATCTTTTCGGAGCGCGTAAAAAGAGTAAAGGAATCAACCTTTAACAAGGGACACGAAATTTTTGTAGAAATTCTGCATAATCCTTTTAAAATCTTTTTGCTTTTACCCTTCCTGTGGTATGTTACAGTTCTGGTATGGTACAGACTTTTTAGAAAATATAACTAAAAATCAGCTTTCTTCAATCAGCTGCAAAAGCGTCCTGCCAAATTCCTCTGCTTTGAGACGACCAATACCATAAACGTTTAAAAGCTCACCGCGATTTTTTGGCTTCTTTGCAGCCAGATCAAGAAGAGTTTTATCTCCAAAAATCATATAAGGGGCAATGTTCAGATCGTCTGCCTTGCGTTTTCTCCAGGCTTTAAGCTTTTGAATTATTGCTTCTGCCTGAGCATCATTTACGGCAGGCTTTTCCGCAACAATCTTTTCGCCGCGAACATTAGTGTTGTAGCGGGAAACAGTCGGCCTCATTGGAAGCATAAGAGGAGAGCGGGAAGCAACAAAACGTTTTCCCTGGTCGGTAAGCTCCAGAACATTGTATTCTCCAGTCTTCCGGATGTAGTTTTCATCTATCAAAAGGTCACATAATTCGAGCCATTCTTTTTTAGAGTATTCAGTGCCGATTCCCCAGGTAGACAGCCTGTTATGGCCGTTGTCAATTATGCGCTGGGCCTTTGAGCCAAGCAGTACGTCTGTTACATAACCGGCACCAAACCTTTGATTAGTACGGATTATACAGCAGAGAAATTTCTGGGCAGGGATGGTTACATCCTTAAGTTCGGCGGCAGGAGAAGAACAGATATCACAGCAGCAGTTATCCGGCAGGTCTGGAGCTTTTTCGTAAGTTTCCCCGAAATAGGCAAGCAGGGCTTTTCTGCGGCAGCTCCGGCTGGTAGCGTAATTAATCATGCCTTTTAGCAAAAGCTCAGCCTTTTCCGGATCTGCAGAATCATCAATAAAGTATTTGATTTTATGGATGTCGCCCGGACTGTAAAGCAGAAGGGCACTGGAAGGAAGTCCATCGCGGCCGGCGCGGCCAATTTCCTGATAGTATTCTTCTATTGATTTTGGTAAATCATAATTAATTACATAACGTACATTTGGTTTATTAATGCCCATACCAAAAGCGATTGTCGCAACAATAATCTGAACCTCATCTTTAATGAAAAGCTCTTGATTTTTTGCGCGAACTTCATCGGAAAGGCCTGCATGGTAAGGCAGAACTGAATAACCTTTTTTGTCGAGCGTCTGAGCAATTTCTTCTACCTGTTTACGGGAATTGCAGTAGATAATTCCGCTGTCGCCCGCATGTTTTCTGATGTAAGCGATCACCGTTTCCATTGCTCCCCGTTTTGGCTGAACTTCGAGATAAATATTTTCCCGGTTAAAGCTGGAGATAAAAACCTTAGGATTTTTCATTCCCAGATTTTTACAGATATCCTGACGTACCTGTTCGGTTGCAGTAGCGGTGAGGGCCAGCATAACTGCATTGGGAAAAAGGTGACGGATAGAGCTGATTTCCAGATAGTCAGGGCGGAAGTCGTGTCCCCATTGAGAAACGCAGTGGGCCTCGTCAATTGTAATGCAGCTGATTTTTACTTCAGCTGAGCTTAACAGTTCCCGGATCCTGTTTGTAGCAAGGCCTTCCGGCGATACATAAACAATTTTAATTTGTCCGGATTTTATTTCTTCACTAACCCGGCAGTATTCTTCCCAGCTCAGGGTGCTGTTTAAAAAGGCAGACTGGATACCCGCAGTTTTAAGGGAAGCAACCTGGTCCTGCATGAGGGAGATAAGTGGAGATACTACTACTGTAATGCCGGGTAAAATCAGAGCCGGCAGCTGATAGCACAGAGATTTCCCGCCACCGGTTGGCATTACGGCGAGTGTATCGCAGCCCTTGAGCACCTGACTTATAATGTCTTTTTGGAGCGGGCGGAATTCGTCATAACCGAAAACGGTTTTTAATACAAGCTTCGGTTCTGCTTTTTCAAAAGCGTTTGCAACAATTTTCACATAGTTATTATAACACATTTCTTCGCAATTAATCCTACTTGAAAAATCCTTTTGTTTTTGCTATATTTAGCAAATCCGCCGGAGTGGTGGAATGGTAGACACGACAGACTCAAAATCTGTTGCGAGCAATCGTGTAAGAGTTCAAGTCTCTTCTCCGGTAAACGTCAAATGTCCGAGTACTCGGACATTTTTTATTTAACTTAATAATCGCTCGGGCACAGCCCTCGCTCTGAGCCGGACGATGGAGAATCGTCAAAGCTCCGGGACCAGGTTGCAGCAGAGCTTGTGGAAGTCGGTGGCCTCGGTCATGTGTTCTGCGGAGATGTCTTTGCTGCCGGCCAGGTCTGCTATAGTTCTTGCGACCTTCAGGCAGGACGAAATGGCCCGGGGCGAAAAGCCGTAGCGCAGAGTTGCGTTATCCAGAACCTTTCGCGCATCCGCATCAAGCGGACAAAAATCCAGAATTTCCTGCGGACTTAGCCGTGCATTTCTTATTCCCTGGCGTTTACGCTGGGCCTTTACAGCCCGGGCAATGCCGCTGCGAAGTTCTTCTGTTGTCGTGAAGCCAGGTCTTTCTTCTATTTCTCCTTCTTCTTCACTTTTGTTTTCTACGAAAACCCGCAGATCAATGCGGTCCAGAAGCGGAGCGGAAAACTTTTTCCAGTACTGCTCAATGCTTTTCAGGCTGCAAAGACAGATTTTTGAATGTGAGCCGAAGTTTCCGCAGGGACAGGGATTTACCGCCATTAGCAGCTGGAAGCGGGCAGGGTAAGTCGTACTGCGACCAGCGCGGCTAAGAGTTATGGTACCGTTTTCCAGAGGAACACGCAGCATCTGGAGTACAGACGAACGGAACTCAGCCGCTTCGTCCAGAAACAAAACGCCGTTGTGCGCCAGTGAGATTTCGCCGGGCCGGCAGGTGGGACCGCCGCCGCAAATGCCTTCGATTGACGCAGTTTGATGCGGTATGCGAAACGGTGGAATCCGGATCAGAGGTTCACTTGGTTTAATCAATCCGGCCAGAGACCAGATTCTCGTAACCGACTGGGCTTCATCAGTTGTAAGCACCGGATTTATAGCCGGAAATTTCTGAATTGCCATAGTTTTTCCGCAGCCCGGCGCTCCAAGCGCAATCAGATTATGACCTCCGGCAGCCGCAATCTGCAGGGCTCTTACCAGCTGCTTCTGTCCCTTGAGTTCTGCATACTCGTAGCCAGGTGCAATTTCCGGGAAGAAAATCCCGTCAGTTTCCGTACAGCCGGCTGGCACCGCCCCTTCCCCTGTACCCAAAGAACTTCGTGATTCATAAAAGGAAATATCACTTAAAGCCCTGAAAGCGTTTTCCAGAGAATCAGCTCCATAAACCTGAACTCCGGAAATCTCACGGGCTTCATCAGCATTCTGTACAGGAACAATGCAGCGCATTACCCCGCAGGCCGCAGCCGTAGAAACCGCCGCATGAATCCCCTTTACGGCCCTTACGTTCCCAGACAATTCCAGTTCTCCCATTATCAGAACCGGGTCAGTCAAAAAATCATTTCTGCCATCAGCAATTGCCTTTGCCGCCAGAACGCCAAGTGCAACAGGCAGGTCAAAGCCGGCTCCTTCCTTTCGTAAATCAGCAGGCGAAAGTGAAATCAAAACCCGTTCAGGGGGATATTCAAAGCCTGAATTTCTAATTGCCGCCTGCATACGCTCACGAGATTCCTTAACCGCTCCGTCCGCAAGTCCTACAATGTCTGTGGCAGGAATTCCTCTTCTTAAATCAACTTCTACTGTAACCAATGCTCCCTCATAACCAAAGGGTGAAAACGAATAAATCTGCATTATGCCTCCTGCACATAAAGTAGTCACACTTGCACCGTTTTACGCAGTTTTTTCAGAAAAAAAATCAAAAAAAGCTGATTTTTTTTACAAAAAGCCCTTTTTTTTGAAATTTTTATTTTTTTTTCAAAAAATCACCTCTTACCTCTTGAATAGGGGAAAAAAATTTGTATAATTTTGCGAAATTTTTTATCTATTTTCGAAAAAGTGTGTTATATTATATGTAGCGGTTTTGTCATCTAAAAAAATGCAGAGTCCGCTATAGCAAACATTAAAAAAGGCAAAAAGTAGGAGTTCTTGTGAATAAGCATGATTTTCCAAAAATCCATTTTTATGATCAGGATTTTGTAGACATTTATAATAAGACATGGTCTTGGGTATCTTCCTTGTGGATTAACCCGGAAACCGGAGAGCAGGATTCAGAGGGCTTATTTATTTATCCGGAAAAAGACAAGCTGATTATCAATCAGTTCGAGTCTATCTTCTCAACTTTCTTTCTTGTGTATTCAAATAGAAATTTTGATGCCTGCAAGAATATTGATTATTTTTACGCACGTCAGGAAAAGTCTGGAGCTATCCGCTGGAAATATGATGTAAAGACAAATCAGCCGGTACTCGAAAAGGACAATAAGGAAGGTGTTGGTCTGCCACTTTTTGCTTTTGCAGAATATAACCTCTTCCATAAATCTGCAAACAAAAAGCGCATTAAGGATGTAATGCCGGCTCTTCAAAAATATATGGCCTGGCTGGATGATACCTTTAAGAAGCCAAACGGCCTTTATTCAGTTCCTGTCTGTGCTTCTTCTATGACCAATTCTCCACGTGAGAAGGTATGCTATCCTGTTGATTTTAATGCCTGTATGGCAATTAATGCCTCTTATATGTCGGCACTTGGAGATATTCTCAATGATAAGGATATCAGCTTCCAGTACCGCAAAATGTATTTCTCTCTTAAGACAAAAATTAATGCTCTTATGTGGGATAATAATTCTGGTTTTTACTATGATCTTGATAAGGAAGAAAAGCAGACTAAGGTAAAGACAATTGCCTCTTACTGGACTATGCTTGCAGAGATTCCTAACGCAGACAAGGCAGATCTTCTGGTTGCTCACCTTAACAATCCGAAAACCTTTGGTACAGAGCATCCTTTCCCAACTCTGAGTGTGGACAACCCTAACTTCAGTGAAGAAGGAAACGGCTACTGTGGTTCAGTTATGCCTGCCTTCAACTTTATGGTTATCAAGGGACTGGAAAAATATGCTCAGTACGAGTTTGCCCGTGAGTGTGCAATCCGTCACCTTTACTACGTTCTCGAAGGTCTTATGCCTAACGAAAACAAGCAGCCTGGTGACCTTTTTGAAGCTTACATGCCAAACAAAGAGGGTCGCGCAAAAATCAACAAGAAGGACTGGGCCCGTTCCCGCTATCTCCTTACAGCAGGCCTTTCTACAATCGCACTTATGATTGAAAACGTAATCGGACTTTCCATCAGCCTTCCTCGTAAGACTGTAGACTGGATTATTCCGAACCTTGAAATAATGGGTATAGAAAACCTTTCGCTCAAGCGCAACTTAATCACAATTCTGTCGAACAAGAGTTCGCGCGGCTGGGAAATCCAGATGGAAAGCGAAAAGCTCTATTACTTTACAATCAATATTCTCGATCAGAAGAAAAAGACATTGCCGATTCCAAGCGGTAAATGTTCAATGCTTATCGACAAGCTTTAATAGGAGGCGAGAGTTTAGATGGCAGCCCCTGAATCAGTTATTGAAATCGGTTCGACAGGGGTTCGCCTCCTCGTCGCCGAATTTTTACCAGATGGAAAGCAGAATATCCTCGACCGTTCCGACAAGCCTCTGCCTTTGGGCAAGGACGTTTTTACCAGCGGAATTATAAGTCAGGATACACAAAATCAATTGATTCAAATTCTTATCCGTTACCGGGAACAGCTTGCGGGCTGGGGAATTACACCGGCCGAGTGTACCTGCGTAGCTCTTTCTGCCTTCCGCGATGCCAAAAACTCTGACCCTATTATGGACCGGATTCTTGTACAGGCCGGCTTTCACGTGCGCATTATCGACGGAATTGAAGAAAATAAACTGATGTATCTGGCAGTTTCTGAATGTATTAAAAATGAAACGGCTGCCTTTAAAGATGCTGATACGGTAATTCTTGTGGTTGGTGGTGCTACTACCGAAATTATGATGATGTCTGAAGGAAAGATGGCGGGTGTTCACAGTCTTCGTCTTGGAACTGTGCGCATTGACCAGCAGATGAAAAATCAGACCTCCTCTTATTCTGATATTCAGCGTTACGTTCAGGAATCAATTAACAATACAAAGGGCTCTCTCGAAAGTGAATTGAACCTGAGTCAGGTCCGCCAGTTTATTGCGGTTGGTCCTGATATTACTCTTGCGGCCCTTAATGTCGGCCGCCCGATTTCAACCTTTCTTTGGGAAATTGATAAGGAAGACTTTGCGGAATTTGCCCGCGAGATTCAGGGCTACTCTGTAGATGAATGTGTTGCCCGTTTTAAGATTCCTTATAACGAGGCGGAAACCCTGCA
>CAMNGG010000163.1 GCA_946537975.1 uncultured Treponema sp.
CCATTTGAATTTTTGGCAACTATAAGTTTTGCATCTTGCCATTCACCATCATTATTTATTCTTTCCCTATGCAGAAATATTACTTTATCTGCAATTCTTGGAATGATTAATTTATCTTCAAAAGATTTTATAGTTGGCTCATCTCCGTAAGCATCTTGTTTTATTGGAACCAGCAAGACTATTGGAATTTGCAATTTATTTGCAAAACCCTTTAGATTTTCCATCATAAAATATATTTCATTATAATATGGTTCCATCTGCTCTGCCCATTGAGCATTTTCGCAAAAGCTTTTTGAAACTGCAATTTCATAAAGATAATCAAAACCGTCTATAAAAAGGATTTCGATTTTATTTTTTCTCATCATTTCTGCAGCGACAGTTTCTACATCTTCAAATTTTACGTTCGGTATATCACTAATAAAAATTGGCAGATTACTAAGTTTAGACGCAGCTTTTTCTATCTGTTCTATATCATTTTTATTCAGAAGACCACATCTTAACTTTACAGGATTGATTTTTGATGCTAATGCTAATATCCGCATTGTCAAAGATTCAGAATCTGGAGTTCCTGAAGTAATGAATCCAACCGGCTTATTTTGATTGGAAGCAAAATCATACATCCAGTTTAATGCAAGTGCAGTTTTTCCAATTGAAGGTCTGGAAGCTAAAACAATAAGCTCTCCTTTTTCAAAACATAATTGTTTATTATCATATATAATTAAAGAATCCTTAGGTGGTGTATTTTTATACTTTTTTCTTGATGACAAAAACTTGTATAATAATTTGTCTAATTGTTCATAATTATATGAATGTTCATCAATATCCATTTTGTTCCTCTGTTTTTATTATAAACAAGAGGTCTATCAAAGCATGATGTTTTTATAAAATGTTTTCTTGTAAATCAGCTTCCAAACTCTCTCCGATGTCCAGGTTCTCACGCCTTTTGCTTTATATCACGCTATTTTGTATATGCAATCTTATTAGTGCCATTCGGCTCTGAGAATCAAGCCCAGCCAGAGAGTCTGGCCGTTTGTGCGTTTGCGTTGAAAGCCTTTTTCAAAGACTCTCATACTGAGCCATTTTTGAGTCATAACACGTTCATTATTTTGGGTGCACCATTTCAAATAAGTGTCGTAAAGCTGTCTTGTTGTAATTCGTAATTTATTAGAGGCATCATAATCAAAACACTCAGCCATAAATGTACCGACAGTATCCATATCCATTCTGTACATTTCATTTGCATTTTTCATAACGGGAGGTTCTTCTAAAAGTCCTTCTTTTTTCCAGCATGCATAGCCCTGCAAAAGCCAGTTTAAGATTCCAGAGTTTTCTGCAAGCAATTTCTGAGGCAATTCCTTGTCCCTTTGCTCAGGTGGAATTGTTACGTTGAAAGGAATCATTTTTACACGTCGCCAAATTCCGTTATCAGCTCCATGGATTTTTGGCATATGATTAGTAGCCATAAAAATCTTAAAAGTCGGTGAAAAAGAAAAATACTCTCCGTATAAAAAACGTGCAGTAATGTTATCTTCACCAGTTACCACTTTTATCAGACTTTCACTTAAGAGCTGCCCCTGTTCTGCTTCACTTGTTACAACAAGTCTTGTTCCCTTCAGGCGAGCAAGATCATTACTCTGGCCTGTAGTCTTTTTCATAAAAGTTTCAATTCCTGTATTACAGGCATAGTCGCCCATAAGTTTAAGAATGGTATTCAGGAATGTTGATTTGCCGTTTGCGCCGCTGCCCCAGAGAATGAACATACACTGTTCGCTTGTTTCTCCACAAAGAGAGTAGCCCATTGCTTTTTGAATGTAATGTATTAGCGGAATATCCTTATTGAAAATCTGCATCAAGAACATATCCCAGATAGGGCATTTTGCATCTTTTGCAAAAATGAAATTGCTTTTCTTTGTAATCAAATGCTTTGGATTTGGAGGATTTGCTTTTCCAGTTTTCAGATTCAATGTAAGGCCTTCAATATTCAAGAGATGGTTATCTTTGTTTAAGTCTTCATCATCAACTATTATTGGCTGTGTATTTTTAAGGTAACCGATAATAGCCTGAAAGCGCCGAAAGGATTCACAGTTTTTTAAGTGCTTCTCAAATTTTTCCTGAATTGATTGGTCTTCAATAAACCTATGCATGTAATACAATTTATGAATGAACCTCATGCACAGATATTCGATATCTCTTTTCTGACATGTTTTCCAATAGTTTCCATCCCAGTGCAAAAATCTGTCAATTGCAACATGGTAACGGATTTCGTCGCCATACATCTTCAGAAAATAAATACAGTTCGTTAAATCTGTAAACTGCAATTCACCTTTAACAAGTTTTTCACTTTCCAGGTCTTTAGCAAATTTCTTAAAGATCTCTTTTTCTCTTGTTGTCGGCCTGTTTGAATTATCCATCAACACCTCCTGTTTTTATATGTAATTTCTTTTTACTCATTTATCCATCTCGTACATCTCCAAATATTTATAAAGCAATATTAATTTAATCTGCAGCTGACGAAATCCATCCAGAGGATTATAGGAACCTATAAACTCATTAATTTGGTTCATATTTTCATAAAGTAGAATCAAGGCATGTGGATGTTTGGCATAACGCTCTAATTCCCACCAGGCTACAAATTTGTCAGCCATCTTGTCCTGCTTAAAGTTGTCTAGCTTTCGGATTTTCTTATAAATCTGAACGTTATCTTTAAGCTCATAAAAAAAGTTCTCAGCTTCTCTTCTGCAGGCTATATCAATTACTTCTTCCCTAATCTTTTTTCTTTTTTTAGAATTCATTTTCCCTCCCGAGTATTAAATGAATACAG
>CAMNGG010000164.1 GCA_946537975.1 uncultured Treponema sp.
AGCTTTAGCTGAATATGAAAAATGCAGATGCACTAGTCTTGGAAGGCTTGTTGCAAACAGAGAGGTGCCAGTTCTTAAGAGAGCAAAGGAATTGCTGAGTCAGGGTAACTGACAATCTCTTTTATTTCCACTATAATCAGCCCATGAATTACATTTGGCCGCTTTTAATCATCATTTTTTCAAACACACTTTATCAGATTTGCGCAAAGGGAATTCCTGTGCAGATGAACACTTATGCCAGCATGACAATCACTTATGCTGTGGCAACGCTTTTTTCGGCTCTGGCATTTTTTATTACAACAAAGGGTGGAAACATCATCAAAGAATTTTCCCACACTAACTGGGCTACAATCGTTCTTGGTATTGTTATTACAGGACTTGAAGTAGGCTTCATCTTTGCTTACAAAGCAGGCTGGAAAGTCAGCACACTGGCAACAGTTTCAAACGCACTTCTTGCAGTCATTTTGATTTTTGTGGGTCTTATCGGCTATCATGAATCAATCACATGGAGCAAGGTTTTGGGAGTTGCAATCTGCCTTGTAGGGCTGTATTTTATAAATAAGAAATAGGAGTACGCACATGTTTAGATCAATGAGAAGATTCAAACAGCAGATTACAGACGCTGAATGCAAAGAGATTTTGAAAAATGAAAAACGCGGGGTTTTATCACTGCTCGGCGATGACGGCTACCCTTACGGCCTACCCCTTTCTCACTTTTACAGCGAAGAAGACAATAAGATTTATTTTCACGGTGCAAAAGAAGGCCACAAAATTGATGCCATCAAAAATTATGACAAGGCAAGCTTCTGCGTTTATGATTCAGGCTACCGCAAGGAAGGCGAATGGGCACTGAACATCAACAGTGTAATCGTATTCGGAAAAATCCGCCTGGTGACCGACGAGGAGCTGGCCCGCAAAATCTGCACAAAGCTGGTTCAAAAGTTTACAGACGACCAGGAATATCTTGAAAAGGAACTTAAGAACGCCCTGCCCCGTGTTCAGTGCCTTGAGCTTGAAATTGAACACATGACAGGAAAACTGGTGAATGAGTCGTAAAATTACTTATTCCTAAACCCTTTCACTCCATTTTTGCAAGAGGCATTAAGAATAGAAAAGAATTTTAGTTACATCAAAATCAAAAATCTGATAAAATACCATAACAACAAAGCAGATTCGATTCTTCACAATAACGAGCAGCGATGAGCGTAAGTCCAGTTTTTGGAAATGCAATCGCTGTTTTTTGTTTTAACTAACAAATATGTGAGGTTTTTTATGAAAAATTATGATTTGGGTACAGAAAAAATCGGCCGTCTTGTTCGTCATTTTTCGGTTCCATGTGTTATCAGTATGCTGGTTGCAGCTCTTTACAATATTGTGGACCAGATTTTTATAGGCTGGAGTCCGGCTGGTGCTTTTGGAAACGCAGCTACAAATATCGTCTATCCTTTTACAGTTCTGGCTCTGGGGCTTTCCCTTTTGGTAGGAGACGGAGCCGCCGCAAATTTCAGTCTTGAATGGGGAAAAAATAACAAAGACTGCTCTGACAAATCTGTAGGAAACGGATTTTTACTTCTTGTGATTTTCTCAATTCTACTCTGCCTCATCGGTTTTATTTTTAAATCACAGATCCTGAAAATCTTCGGAGCAAGTCCGGAAGAAAAAACTTGTTATGATTTTGCCGTCCAGTATTTCACAGTAATCTGCAGCGGCTTACCATTCTATATGATTGGACAGGGAATGAATGCTTCAATCCGTGCCGATGGCTCTCCAAAATATGCCATGGCCTGTACCCTTGCAGGAGCAATCGCAAATCTTATCTTAGACCCGCTTTTTATTTTCGCATTTAATATGGGAGTAAAGGGAGCTGCCATTGCAACTGTTATCGGACAGGCGTTAACTTTTGTCATGAGCATTGCATATCTTTTCCGTGCCAAGAATTTTACAATCAGCAAAAAATCAGTTCGCCTGGAAACTTCAATTCTTTCAAGAATCATCTCAATTGGCATGGCATCCCTCATCGTTCAGCTTTC
This sequence comes from uncultured Treponema sp., assembly GCA_946537975.1. Taxonomy (GTDB): domain Bacteria; phylum Spirochaetota; class Spirochaetia; order Treponematales; family Treponemataceae; genus Treponema_D. Next base: position 2,031 of record CAMNGG010000164.1, read on the forward strand.
AATTGTGGTAATTATCGCAGTAAACAACAATCTGCTTTCAAAATACGGCTATGAAACATTTGCAAGTACAGGAGTGGCATTCGGCTCGGTTATTCCTCTTGCGGTTGTGGGAATCGTTATGAAGGTTTTTGGAATTGTTGTTTCCATTGTGATTGGAATAAGTCTTGGAGGTCAGCCAATCATCGGCTTTAACATGGGAGCAGAAAATGTGGAGCGTGTAAACGAAACAATCAGAACGATTACAAAAATTGTCCTTGCAATCGGCACAGTCTTCTTTCTGATTTTTGAACTTGCTCCGGATTTTGTAATTTCCCTTTTTGGAAAAAACAACAGTCCGGAATATACCGAATATGCCCGTCTCTGCGTCCGAATCTTTTTGAGCGGCATCATCCTTACCTGCTTTATAAAATCTGCAGCCATCATGCTTCAGTCCCTGGGTAAAAGCGGAAAATCCACCCTGCTCGCCCTGCTCCGCGACGTAATTGTCTTTGTTCCTTCTTCAATTATTCTGGCTCTTGTAAGTCACAACATCATCACCATGCTCTGGGCCTCGCTGATTAGTGATGTAATATCGTTCATTTTTGCCATTGTTTTTATCACGGCGGCGTATTTTACTCATTGATTTCCTTAACGAAGAATCTTATTTCTAATTCTCAGACACGCTTCAAGATGCATGATCCAATGTCTGGAAAAAGGCATTTGGATTAATCCACGAATATCCTTGTTGCACCAATAATCAATGAGCCAAACGGCATTTCCATCTTCGCTTACCACATGAAGTGATCTCAGATTATCTTTTGTTTCGTCCGAAATCTTCTTTTTAATATCATCAAAAGAAAGGCTTTCCAGTACCACCTCGGTACTGTCTTTTACTTCACCGATATAATGATACAGTTCATCCAGATCAAGTTCTTTCGAAAAATCTGCAATTTCCTGCTTCACAAGTTCATTCCCGGTTGTTATGATCGGAGCATTGATTCTCTTCTGATAGTCTCCCCTGAAGAAAATCTGCTCATCCCCTGCCACCAGTGTATGAGCAACAATATCTTCGATTCTGAAAATATGCCACAGGGAGTATGCTATCGTCTTGCTGTGATATCCTTCCGCATTTATAAACGGTATAGCATTGAAATCATCTCTGCTAAGTTCATTCTTCAAAGTAAGAATTGTATTCCATAACTCACATCGTAACTTCATGAGTAAAAATTTACCCTGATCAAAAGTATCTCTCTTCTTAAGTCCGGTCTGCATCATCTTATTAAGTTCCGACCATTTCTTATTCATGCTTGCTCCTCTGGAACGCCCTTCATCTAAAATTCAAAATAAAAAACTGAACCTTTTCCTGGGCTGCTTTCCACACGGATTTTTCCCCTGCAGATATCTGCAACTCTTGCAGCTAAGGCAAGGCCAAGTCCGTTTCCTTTTGTAGCGTGACTCGTGTCGCCCTGGTAGAACTTTTCAAAAATGTGGCTGAGTGTTTTTTCATCCATACCACAGCCAGAATCCTGAACGCTCACCTGTATCAGATCCCCGATTTTGCGAAGACGTACGATGATTTTTCCATTTTCGGGAGTGAACTTAATTGCGTTTGAAATAAAATTATTCCAGATGAGGCTTAAAAGCTGACTGTCGGTAGTGGTCATTATTCCATCTTCAATTTCAACATCCAGCTCCAGATTTTTTGCGGTCCAGGAATCTTCAAAAGTGAGCAGGCATTCCCGAAGCTCTTCTCCCAAATCATAAGGAGGAACTTTTGGATAAATCTGCTGATTTTCGAGTTTATTCAATTTGAGAATATTTGTTATAAGTGATGTAAGCTGCTGGGAATTATGAAAAATTGCCCTGGCGTATTCCTGGCGGTTTTCTTCTGTCAAATCAAGAGTTTGAAGAAGTCTTGCATAATTTTGCATTACTGCGAGAGGAGTTTTTAGTTCATGAGAAACGTTAGAAATAAAATCTGTACGAAGGGTTTCAATGCCATTTAAATCTTCAATCATCTTGTTTAAATCTAAAATCATATAATCAAGATAATCATATTTTTCGGGAGGATTTACTGTTGGAACCGAAACTGAAAAATCTCCCTTTGAAACTTTTTCTGTAGCCTTTGAAATTTCCTGAAGGGGAATCTCGTAGGTTTTGTGAATTTTATGCTTTATATATAGAACAATTAGTGCTGAAACAAGAATCCAATAGAAGATGACTAAATGAACAAAAATGATAGCCGGCCAGTTGTATTTAAGTCCCAAAAGGATGATGGCAATATTTATACCGGCCGTTCCAAGCAGCATTCCAAGAACTATCCAATAAAGACCTATTGGGAAACGGCTTTTTCTTTCTGACTCTTCTATCATCTTACAACCGCCTTATAACCAAGTCCATGCACTGTAGCAATTTCAAAACCAGAGCAGCCGGCTTCAGAAAGCTTTTCGCGGATTTTTGTGATATAAACATCCACTGCACGAGGAGTTGCATTGGAATCTGCATCCCAGAACTCGTCCATAAGCTGAACTCTGGTGAAGGTTTTGTTTGGGTAAGAAAGAAGTTTATAAATCAGATTAAACTCGCGGGCTGTAAGCTGAATTTCCTTTCCATCAGATTCTGCTGAAACTGCATCTGCATCCAGCGTCAACGAGCCGACTGTCACTTTTTTGCTTTGAGAAATCTTTGCCCTTCTTAAAATGGCTGAAATACGGAGGAGAAGTTCATCTAAATCAACAGGCTTAACAAGATAATCATCTATGCCGGCGGCAAAGCCCTTCTGCTTGGAAGTAAAATCATCGCGGGCAGTCATAAAAATTATTGGAATTGTCTGATTGATTTTTCTTACAGTTTCGGCAAATTCGAAGCCATCAATCTGAGGCATCATCACATCCGAAATTATTAAATCAAAGAGAGTGTTGTACATTGCGTTATAGGCATCATTTGCATGCATGCAGCCGGTGACATCATACCCGTTTTTCCTTAAAAAAGCACAAACGGTCATATTTAAACCCGCATCATCTTCGACAACCAGAATCTTAATCATAAAAAAATTATAACACGCCCCACCCTTAAATTTCACAAAAATGAACGAAAATTTCTTTCAAAATTCAAATTTTTAATATTTCAGCAACATTTCGTAAACATTTTAGAAATATGGGGGGCTTATATTCTAGTCATAAATTATGACATACAGGCGCAACTAGTAGCGCCACTCAGGAGTAATGAGATGGAAAATACAAACAAAACAATTTATCTGGTAACTGGAGCCGCAGGCTTTTTAGGCGGAACAATTTGCCGTCAGCTTATTGAACGTGGAAACAAGGTTAGAGCCTTTGTTCTTCCTAATGACCCGGCCGAAAAATTCGTACCAGGCGAAGCTGAAATTGTACGTGGAGACCTTACCGATATTGCTTCCCTCGAAAAATTCTTTACTATTCCTGAAGGTTACGAAAGTATTGTAATGCATATTGCAAGTATTGTTACAGTAAATCCTGATTACAATCAGAAAGTTATGGATGTAAATGTTGGCGGAACAAAAAACATAATTGAACTTTGCAAAAAGCATACTGAATGTAAAAAGCTTGTTTACTGTTCAAGT
>CAMNGG010000165.1 GCA_946537975.1 uncultured Treponema sp.
TTTTCTGCACCAACATCTGGTGGAAACAATGATGATTCAAAGTTTTTAATCACATTGTAAGGTATTTTTCTGTGTTCACTGAGCAGGGTAAAGAAAGAACCGAGTTGACCTGCTTCTGCAAAGAAGAAAAGGTCGTTTCCCATTCCGTTATACCAGGCCGGGTGAGTATACCCCGCATCCGGCCAGCCTTTAAGCATATCCAATGCGGAGCGCAGGCTAAGTCCACTGTCTGTAAGCTTTACATCAATCACCTGGTCCAGGGATTCTGCTTTGCGCAGTTCTTCAATCAGCTTGTTATATGCCCCCAGCCCCCCTTCGGCAAGAATAAGTTCTCCAACTAAATCAATTAAAATACGGTCCTCTGCACCATTACAGAAAAAAGGACTAAAAACCTTACCCTTTGCAATCTTTAAAAAATCTTTATAGGCAGAAAAGCTTGCGGGCAGCTCAAGTGATGTTTCCCTAAGTACCTTAGAAGAAAAAGCAAGCTCACAGTGATCCAGCAAAAGAGGGGCGCATTTTTTATTTCTAAGCGAACGAGGCATAGATTCCAGAACCCTCTGCGGAATCTCCTCCGAAGAAGCCTCCAGCGAATCTGTAATTTCCCCCTTCCAGGTAAAAAGCATATCGTACTTCTCTTTTATTACAGAAGTATCAAAAGCATCATCAGAAATCTTATCAAATTCCAGAATTATCTTTTCTTCCTGAGGAATTTTCGCCTTAAGCATATTAATCACTTCATCAGAAAGTCCGTAAAAAGCAACACGGACAGTACGATCTTCCTTATGCTTTTTGTAAGCCCTAACGCCAAGCACCGTGCCGGTAATTACCACAATAGCACAAAGCACCGCTCCAATTATGAGAGCATTCTTTTTCGTTATCTTAATTTTCGAAGCAAAAGCCGCAATGCCAGCCTTTGCCCCATTTTTCCCAGATTTCTTAGATTTCTTCTTCGAGTTTTTCATACCCTGATTATCGGAATTTCAAAAGCGTTGATTTAGAGATTTTGCAATATAGCTTTTCCCTCCCCACTTCATAAAAAGAATGCGCTTTTACACTTTTCATGGTAAACTATAATTATTGGAGGAGAAAACAAAGAGCAACAAATAGCAATTTGTCGGAATAGAGGAAAGAAATATAATAATTTATTGATTAGTTCATGATGGTTAATACATTATAAGCTCTTTGAAAAGATATAACAAAAACTATGCCTGCACAGCAACTTTATTGTGGTAAAGTTCAAGTACTTTTGAAACTTGCTCTGGTGTAAGCTTAAAAATCTTTTCAATCTGGGCTTCTGTAACATTACCTTCCTCAAGGTTCTGCAAAGCAAGTTCAACCTTTTCATCTGCAATTAAATCTTCCATAATCTGACACATTTGGCTTACCCCCTTTGGTGTTTCTTTATAGTATCTGCCCTTATCAGCCAGAATCTTGTTTTTCATTTCACTAGCCTTAGTGCAGTTGAAATCATGCATAAGGTCGCCGATTGTGTCATTGCCCCTGTATTTCCCTAGTATCCATAAGAGAAGAATTATATCTTGCTCTTTATGGCGAGATTTGGATGGAAAAACGAAATGATGTTGGATTTACATCAGCTTATCGATAAAACAAATCATCCATAATAACCTGATTTTGAATAACAGAGCTATATTCGTTCTGTTTTACACCGTAGGTCGTTAGCATAACAAGCTGGATTGACTCTTTACAGTTTGTTTCTGATTTGAAAAGTTCAACTTTATTTCGGAGATTTAAATCATAATCTTTAGTAATCTGGTATTCGCCGTTAGAGAATTTGATTTCGCAGATTGTTATAACTCTGTCGCGGCGTTTGATTAACAAATCAATCTGGGCTCCGCCTGTTCCGTTTTCTTTGTTTGCCCGAACAAACCAGGCAGATTCTTCTGAAAGAATTCCTGAAATTCCAAGCTTCTGTTTTATAGCAAATACATGATCCTTACAAATCTGTTCAAAGACAAGACCTTCCCAAGTACGGCGGGCAGGATTGTCTGTTGAATTGCTCCAGTATTGTTCATCTTTACCGTAATTGTTTTTGATAAACTGAAAATAAAAGGCAGTAAAATAATCTCGAAGCTGGTAAAGGGCATCTTTTTTTGCCTTCTTGTAAAAATTTGAAACCCGGATAAATCCAGACAATTCAAGATTTTTAAGAACGTCAGTAAGGTCGCCATTACCATTGAGTTTTGTTTTTTCAACTATTTCTGCTCTTGTAAGTCCACCTCGTTTTGAACTTAATGCTTCTACGACCTTTATATAACTTTCGCTGTTTGTAAAAAGGGTGTTGTAAAGGTGTTCAAATTCATCCCACAATTCACAACCTTCAGCAAAAAATAATTTATCTATATTCTGAGAAAGAGAAAGTTTGCTGCTCAGAAGGCTCAAATAATATGGGATTCCTCCCATAATCATATAACAGCGGACGATATCATAGCGAGACCATTTTATCTGCTTCGACAGGAGATATTCTTCTACTTCTGCCAGTTTGAAAGGCTTTAAGAAGAGCTTACAGGTCTGGCGATTGAATAACCCTCCTTTGTTATTTGCGATTTTTTTGTCCATCCAGGATGTTGCCGAACCACAGACAATAAAGACAAGATTATCCTGTGTGGAAGCCCAGTCATTCCAGAACCATTCGAATGACGAAAGAAAGTCAGATTTCTGATTATCTAGCCAGGGCATTTCATCAAAAAATACAACCTGTTTTTCATTTTTCGGCAAGGATTCCAGATAATCGCGAAGAAGTTCAAAGGCCTGCAACCAGTCTTTTGGAGCTTTCTGTTCTTTATGTGTCTGGCGTTTTAAAGAGGATGCAAAATTCCTGAGCTGGACTTCTTTTTCTTTGCCATAGGTTCCGGTGAGTTTAAAGGCAAATGTATTATGAAAGTATTCATTTATAAGGAAAGTTTTTCCAACTCTTCGACGTCCATAAACAATAACTAACTGTGCCTGATTTGAATTCATGCATTCATCTAGGCGTTCGTATTCTTCGGTCCTTCCGATTATCTTTGTTTTGCTCATAGCTTAAATTTAGCAAAGAGAATTATATATGTCAATTATTTGTCCGCTAAATCTACACTTTTGATTAACATTTAGAGGAGATATCAATATATCACTAGTTTTCCCCGTGCCCCCGCTATCTTCTGCAGGCAGAACATCCGAGTTCTCTCCTGTATTTTTTTTATTCAATAGTCCACATTGCTGATCTCTTATCATAAGCAATTTTGATTTTATTTTTCATTTTAGAAACATCGCGTAATACTGTACGACGATCAACGCCAAATTCTTTTGCAAGCTGGTCTATAGAAATACGGCGATTCTGTAAAATCATTTCTCTGATTTTCTGTTCACGTTCTGTTAATTCAGTTGCTGCCTTTTGTTCCTCTGCCGCTTCTTTGTTAAGTGGGATTTGAATTTTAAATATATCATCTTCAAATAAAACCGGCTTTCCGCCATCTGAGTAAAGAGGTGTGTACTGGTAGAGATTTTTTACACCGGAACCAATAGTTTCTGACCTACCCATAACTGTAAAGAAGTTTGCAATTAAAGGGTTTTTTGGATATGGAGAGAATTCATCCTGTAAGATATTTCCATGTCGTCTAGGGCGGCACCAGTTTTCTGTTTTTAGCCAGTCTTTTTCAATAATCAGTTTTGCAGGGAAAGCACTTGAAAAATCCCGGTGGACTAAAATGTTTGCTACAACTTCACGTGCAATTATGTCTCTGATTGAAGTATTGTTATTATTTATAAGGAAGAATATATCTGAGGTATGAACCTGTATAAATTTCATAAGCTGGTCATAACTTTCTATAAGATTTGTCTGAATGCGTAATCGGTCATCATATCGATCTATATTATCTACACGATAAATTGCATCTGTGATATAACCTGGACAGCAGGAACGGATTGTGGAATCTTTTCCGAAAAGCATTACAGCTGCAAGATTGTAGCCTTTTTCCCCGGTAACAAAATCCTTTTCATAGAGCCCTGCACTGATAAAAAGATCTTTGTCTGACATTTTGAGCCATTCATGCTCTGAGTTCTTGTTTTCTATCAGGCGCCTGACTTGAGGTAATAAATCAAATCGAAGGTCGGTATCTTCGACATAAGGAAAAATCTTATGCTCATTAAAAGCTCCGATCTTTCTTGCGTACATATTTTCAACTTGAATCGGAGAATCTGTAATATCCATATCACCATCTTCGTTGCGGTCGTAAATGCGGCCATTACATTTAACCACGGTTGAAGAGCATGGAACAAAACATGAGAGAAGAATTTTTCCTTTAATTTCAAACTCCTCAAGTGACAGGTACAGTGTTGGCGACATTTTATCTGGATTATTCAATTGGTTAGTGAAGTTCTTTTTCATATCTGCAAGGCAATTAGGATTTATGCCAACCGGCTTTCCATTGTCATCAGCTCCAAAAATGATATAGCCGCCATAACGATTTGAAAATGCAGAAATTGATTCATAGGCGTTTGCAGGAATTGCAGTTTTGCTTTCCTTATATTCAACTGTTATTTTTTCATGATTAGAGAGTAACTCTTCAAGTTTTTCTTTTGTCATACTAACCTCAACTATATTATATATCAAAATAATTAAAATGTCACTTCTTTGTCAAAAATGTCACTTCTTCATGTCACCTTGTCACTTCCGTAAATTTCAGAACTTATGCATGGAACGAGCGTAACCAGCTTATTTCAAGCGTTGAGTCAAGCTACAACACAGCTTATATCTACGGTCAGAACGGTTATAGAACTAGACGAAGAGACCGGCTTGTACTACTATGGAGCCAGATACTTAGATCCTAAGTACTCTATGTGGATTTCTACTGACCCGGCATTGGGTGAGTACATTCCAAAAGCACCAGTAGACGAGGAGGCAAAGAAATATAACCAGAACCTGCCTGGTATGGGCGGTGTGTTTAATCACATCAATAGCAATTTGTGGGATAATAAAGTTATAAAACAAACACTTAAAAAAGTAATAAAGAATATTAAACCGGAATTGTTAGTTATGACAGAGACTGCAGATGCAGAATGGCAGATTACCGGGGCAATTTATGATTTTATTTCACAATATGAAACAATGAAAAGTGAAAATATTATAGGTAATGATCATTATAATCATGCAATGGCAAACAGTAGGGCAACACAAAGAGGCTCCTATGGCAAATTTGCTGCTAAGATTTTGAGTTTTTTTCGAGAGGCTACCGATGTAATTCGCAAAGGGGATACAGATTTAGATATTCGTGAGGATAATATTGCTAATAGATATGGTAGAAGTATACCTTTGAATGAAACTCCCGAAGAATATAATGCTCAATTTGATACTAGAAAAGGTGGACATAGAGCAAACTTAAAAGGAATAGCAAATGATAAAACACCCCAAAATGTCGAAGATTTTCTGGAATCGTATTTTACAAGAGATAACTATGAAAACTAAAACTGTAGTAATATTCGAAATTATCTTAATTATGTTTCTGTGTTCCTGTTCGGATTATAAAAAGAATGCATATAACAATCTTAACCAAGTCGATGCAAATAAATCGGCATGGCTGCCTTCTTTTTTACTAAATAATCAAGAAATAAAGCAACAGGTGTTTAATGTATTAGAATGTCATGATTTAGATACAAATGAAAGCTGGGGTTACTTTTCTATAAAAAACAATGAATATCTATTTGACCTATCTTGTATTTCAGATACTAAAGCTTTTAATAACAAAAAGTTGAATAAAAGATTAAGAAAAATAGGATATATGAATAGTTCTAATGAAACACGAATGGTAGAAAATGTTAATTTTTTGTACTATCTGTTTTTTGATGAGGAACAAAACAAGTTTTATTTTTATGGAATTTATAAATAAGGGGCTATATATACATTTTCCCACAAATAATAATTTGTATGAACAATAGTTAAATAAACTACAACTGTTTCCAGCTGACCATGCCTTTGCCTGAGCTGGAAAAGACGACGGCAATCTTGAACATTTGTTTTCCGCTAACAGCAAATCGGTCTGCATAACCATTTGCATCTATCTGAGCCAGAGCCTCTGCGGCTACCTCTTCAAACTTACGCCTCTTGTCCATTTTAAGTTCAAAAATGAATACAGAGTCATTTGTAGTTACAATCACATCGCTGCGGCCGGCAACTGACTGTAATTCGCTTACAACATTAAAGCCTGTGAGCCGGAAAATAAGATGTGTTACCGATTCATAATAGTTTTCACACATATCTTTTTTTACGACGGTAGGAAGGTCGGCGATTGCGGCTTTTATAATTGAAAGTACCTGGTCAACGAATTAATATCGGGGGCATGTATCTTCGATTTTGCTTGTCACGATTTTGCTTGTCACTTAATGTTTTTCATTCTATAATATATGC
>CAMNGG010000166.1 GCA_946537975.1 uncultured Treponema sp.
GCCACAAGATTCATTCTTTCTACAAAGGCATCCATACTTCCGCTTACTGTATAGGCAAGAGCATAAGCCGCATCGTTACCCGAACAGATTGAAAGGCCAAGTAGAAGCTCTTCCATTGTAACTCTCTGATCTTTTCCCAGGAACATAAGGGAGCTGTGAGGCGGCATATTGCAGGCCCAGCTTTCCGGCGGAAGGGGAATTACCTGGTCGTAGCTGAAACGTCCACTGGCGATTTCTTCTTCCACAACATACATTGCAAAAAGCTTTGTCATTGAGGCCGGCGGAATTATTGCGTCCGCATTTTTTTCGTAAAGAATATTTCCGTTAGATACGTCTAACAAAATCGCAGACTTGGCCCAGACATCTAACTGGGGTTGTCCGATATTGTAAGGCAGTTTTTTCAAAAGCTTATGCTCTTCCGGGTAGCGTGAATAAAGCAGCTGGTTGAGCTGATTAAGCTCTTCTGAAGTAAGAAGTCTTGCCTGTTGTGTCTTGTTAAAATCCCAGGCACGACTTGCTGTATAGGCACAAAAGCAGATTATTATTAGGGCAATGGCTGCCGCAAAAGCATGCCATAGACGGAAGCGTTTTTTCTTATTTTCTGACATTGTTATCTCTCTATTGCGAATTTCTCAAAAGTGAATCAACTAAAACAAGGGCTGTCATTGCTTCTACAACTGGAACAATGCGAGGACAAAGGCAAACGTCGTGACGACCCTTTATCTGAAGCTCTGTAGTTTCATAGCGGGCGCTGCCATCAGCATTAAAATCACTTGTGCGTTTTACTGTCTGCTGGCTCTTAAAGATACTGGGAACAGGCTTTACAGCCACACGGAAGATTATATCAGCGCCGCTGCTCAAACCGCCGAGAACTCCGCCTGCATGGTTTGAATCAAAAAGAGGCTTGCCATTTTCGGCATGCATAGTGTCGTTATTCTGACTTCCAAGACTGTCGGCAGCGGCAAAACCATCTCCAATTTCAAAGCCCTTAACTGCACCAATACTGAGCATAGCGGCAGCAAGCTGGGCATCGAGCTTATCGAAAGCAGGCTGGCCAAGACCAGCCGGACAGCCTGTTACAAGACATTCAATTATTCCGCCTGCGGAGTCTCCGGCCGCACGAAGCTCTTCGATTTTTTTATTCATAAGGGCTGCGGCTTCATTATCCGGAGCACGAAGATTATTTTCTTCTATCTGACTAAAATCTCTTTTTTCTGCACTTATGCCTGCAGCCCGGATTGTATAAGCAGTAATCTTAATTCCCTTTTGCTTGAGAACCTCTTGTGCCACCGCACCCGCCGCAACTCTCGCCAGAGTCTCGCGTCCGCTCGAACGTCCGCCGCCGCGGTAATCCCGACAGCCCTTGTATTTAATATCATAAGTAAAATCAGCATGACCGGGACGGAAGGTTAAATCAAGGTTTCCGTAATCGCCGGAATGCTGAGAGGTATTACGAACCTCCAGAGCAATCGGGGTTCCGGTAGTGAGGTCATTAAAAACCCCTGAAAGGATTTCTACTTCATCCGCTTCTTTTCGCGCTGTAACAGATGCACTCTTCTCACCCGTAACTGAAGCTCCCGGCCGTCTGCGATTAAGCGCTGCCTGAATCATCTCTTTTGTAAGCTTTATTCCTGCCGGACAGCCGTCTATAATACAGCCGAGTGCCACTCCATGACTCTCGCCGAAACTTGTTACACAAAACTTTTTTCCGAATGAATTACCCTGATTACTCATATTCATCATTATAATAAAAACTCTAGTTAAAATGAAGAGATTGCGCTATAATAAATAGTGGTATGGAGTTTTCATTTTCAGCATTAAGATTTATTTTACAGACAAATTTTGCTCCCTTAGTTTCTGTTTTTGTTTTATTTGCTTTTATTAAAACAAACATCACCTTTACAGATAAAATTAACAGATATTTTATTTTCATCTGTATTGCACTTCTTCTGCTAACCATTGCTGATAACATGCGTTTTTATACCTCGCAGCTCCCCCATCCAAATATCTACAGATACATTGCTATAGGAGTCGGTTATGTATTACGACCCGCAATTATCTTTCTTCTTACAATGCTTGCTTCGCGCTATAAACGAAAGATAAACACTATTTTTATAATACCGCTGATTCTTTGTTCTGCGATTTCCATTATAAGTATCTTCCCTTTCTCTAAAGGAATAATGTTCAGTTTTACAGAGGATAACAAGATTATCCGTGGACCTTTTGGTTTCTTCTCTCAGTGTCTTGCAATTTTTTATTCTATTCAAACTATTTACTATTCTTTCAAGAACTCTAATACAAACAGAATTGAGCCTTTTGTTCTGATTGTTATTGAAATTGCGGCTTTAATTGCCTTTATAATGGAACATAGCTTTAAATATGATTTTGTTCTTTCTCAGGTTCTGATTACCTCTATCATTTTCTATTATTTCTTCCTTTTAACTCAGACCTACAAACGGGACACGCTCACGGGGCTTTTAAACAGACGCTGCTTCTATCTCGAAATTAATCATTTGATAAAAAATCCTATGATTCTGCTTTCCATGGATTTGAATAATCTTAAGATGTACAATGATACACAGGGACATGCAGCCGGAGATAAAGCTCTTATTACTGTTACAAAAGTGATGGGTGAGGTTTTCTTTAAGCATGCAAAGCTTTACCGGACTGGTGGTGATGAATTCATGGCCATTTTTACAAAGCATGATTTAAAGTACGTTGAAAATCTTGTTGAAGACTTTCAGTCTGCGCTTCATGCGACAGAGTACAGAGTTGCCTGCGGTGTAGCGCAGTATATGCCGGGTGATGATATTGAAAAAGTTATTACACTCAGCGACGAACGCATGTACTCGCATAAAGTGAAATTAAAGAATACTGAGAGTTTTAAGAAAATCTAATGTGCGCGAGCGGAGAGAATACCCAATCTGCATCGCCAGGGGCGAGCGGAAGCGAAGCTGTAGCGAGTCTATGTTCCACTGCCTGGCGCCCGCAGATTGGGTGTTATCGCAGCGGAAGCACATTAGATTTTCTTAACAATTACTGATTTTCTTTACAATTACTTAATATCTTCACTTATATTGAATAAAAACTCAAAAATCATTAAAATATTTCGCAATATATTATTATTACAATATTAGCAAATCAGAGTTTGTTATTAATTGGAGGTATAAGATAAAACCTGCCGAAATGCCGTCAGGTTTTATCTTGCAAAGTTTTCTTCGAAAACTTTGTTATATACTGCACATTCTCATTTCATTGCGAATGTGCGAAAACAAATAATAACAAATCTGAAAATTTGTTATTATTTGTTTTTGGAGGTTGATATGAGTATTTTTCGTGGCGCTTTTACAGCTTTGATTACACCAATGAAGGCTGATGGTTCAGTTGATTTTGAGGGCTTCCGAAAAAATGTCAAACATCAGCTCCAGCAGGGTATTGATGGTTTAGTTCCTCTTGGAACCACCGCCGAAACCCCTACCCTTGATGAAAAGCCGGGCAGCGAAGAAGATCAGATTATTCAGATTGTTTTCGAAGAAGTTCGCGCTTTTGAAAAAGAAACAGGAAAAAAGATTCCGGTAATTCTTGGTGCCGGTTCAAATAATACAAAGGACGCAGTTGCCTACGTTGAACGTGCTAAGGCAGCTGGTGCAGATGCTGCTCTTGTTGTAACTCCTTATTACAACAAGCCTTCAAAAGAAGGTATCTATCAGCATTTTGCCGCTGTTAGCAAGGTTGGTATTCCAATCATCGTTTACAACATTGCTGGTCGCACAGGTTTGAATATTCCAACTGATTTACTGGCCCGCATTGCAGAGCTCCCTAACATCGCAGGTGTAAAGGAAGCAAGTGGCAGCGTAGCTCAGATGATGGAAGTTATCGGACAGATTAAGAATAAGAAGCCGGACTTCGCTGTATTGAGCGGCGACGATGGTCTTACCCTTCCTTTGATTGCAGCAGGCGGAGACGGAATTATTTCTGTTGCTTCTAACATGATTCCTGCTTTGATGCACGAATTGGCTGCAAGTGCGCTTGACGGCGACTTTAAGAAGGCCCGCGAGATTCACTACAGACTCGCACCATTCTTCAAGGCAGAGTTCTGCGACGGAAACCCTTCGTCAATCAAATATGCAATGAACGTAAAGGGCATGGCAGCAGGCGGCTTGAGATTGCCTCTGGTTGAAGTTAACGACGCTGCTAAGAAGCAGATTGAGCAGGCTATTAAGGACTGCGGATTATAGCTAATAGCTATTAGCTTATAGCTATTAGCCTGCTAACAGCTATAAGCTAACGGCTAATGGCTTATAAAAGGAGTAATATTATGAGTGAAAAGATAAAGGTTGGAGTATTAGGCGCTACTGGTATGGTAGGCCAGAGATATATTAAGTTGCTGGAAAACCATCCGTGGTTTGAAGTTTCTTACGTTGCGGCTAGCCCTCGCTCGGCTGGAAAACCTTACTGCGAAGCTGTAAAGAACCGCTGGCTGATTGGTGCTGAGATTCCTGCCGGCGTTGCAAACCTCATCGTTGAGGATGCTAACGACGAAAAGAAGGCTCTGGGTAAGTGTCAGTTTGTATTCTCTGCTCTTGAAATGGGAAAAGACGAGATTAAGGCTCTTGAAGCTGCTTATGCTGCTGAAGGAATCCCTGTTGTTTCTAACGCATCTGCTAACCGCTGGACAGAAGATGTTCCTATGCTGGTTCCAGAAATCAACTACTCTCACCTGGATGTAATTGCTGAGCAGAAAAAACACCACGGCTGGGACAAGGGCTTTATTGCAGTAAAACCAAACTGTTCACTTCAGACATATATGATGCCACTCCACGCTTTGATTCAGGCCGGTTACCCTGTAAAGAGAATGATTGTAACAACTCTTCAGGCTACTTCTGGTGCAGGTTATCCTGGTGTTGCATCTTTTGATATGATTGATAATATCGTTCCATTTATTGGCGGCGAGGAAGAAAAGACAGAAAAAGAATGTCTCAAGATTCTCGGAAGCGTAAAGGACGGAAAGATTGAAAACGCAAGCTACCCTATCGTTTCTTCTACATGTACTCGTGTTCCTGTAGTAGACGGACATACAGCCTGCGTAAGTCTTGAGTTTGATTTGCCGGATGATAAAAAGCCAAGCCTCGAAGAAATTGAGCGCGTATGGACATCTTACACATCACTTCCACAGGAGCTCAAGCTTCCATCAGCTCCAGAGCATCCAATTGTTGTACGCCACGAGGAAAACCGCCCTCAGCCACGCCGTGACCGCGAAACAGAAAAGGGAATGGCATGCGTTATCGGACGCCTTCGCCCATGTAACGTATTCGACGTTAAGTTTGTAGCTTTGAGCCACAACACAAAACGTGGTGCAGCACTTGGCGGAATCTTGAATGCAGAACTTTTGAAGGCCAGAGGATTCTTTAATTAAAAAAAAATACGGTCATTGAGGCTCTCGAAATGACCGTAGCATCAAAGCGGTGGTTTCGACAGGCTCAACCACCGCTTTTTTATTGTCCTCCCATTTTTTTTTGTAACAATTAATTATCTTGCAGACCTAAATCAGACAGTATATAATACTTAGAATGGAAGGTCTTATATCAGCTATCAGGTCGATTCGTTCTACTATTTTTTCTCCAAAAACCACAATGCAGAAACGCATTTCTTATGCAATGGTTTTATGCGCCAGCTTTGGAGAACTATTTGGTTTCATTGAATCATATCTGATCGGACTTCCACCAGTTGCATATCTTCTGCCATTAGTTTCATTTTTATTGCTTCTGGCCCTTTCTATCTGGGGCTTTAAAACTAAAAAAACAAATCTATTTGCGACAATCTGTATTTCTGTAACCGGCTTAATCATTTTCCCTATGATGTTCTTTGCAAATGCGGGTCTTAGTGGAGGTATGCCCTATTATCTGCTAGTAGCCATTGTTTGTACAGCCCTTGCCTTAAGGGGCAGAACGAGAGTTATTCTTTTTATTCTGATTATGCTAGAATATTCAGGTCTTTTTGTTATTTACAGGTTTCATCCGGAATTCTTTACAACAATGGGCTATGAGGAAGCCTTTATCGACCAGCTCTGCAGTATGATTATTGCGGGCAGCGTTCTTTTTACTTTTTCCTTTATTGTTTCAAAACAAAATTCACACGACAGACACAAAATTGAACAATTATCACTTCTTTATGAAAGACAGGCAAATACAGATGAATTAACGGGTCTTTATAACCGCCGCTATTTCAATAATTTTCTTAAGCTCGCAATTCTAACACTAGGAGACACTGGAAAGCTGCATATTGCCATGTTTGATATTGATGATTTTAAATATGTAAATGATAAATACGGACACCCTTTTGGAGATACTGTACTTAAGCAATTTGCCGGCATTCTTGAAGAAAAAAAGAATTCAGGAATCACTACCTGCAGATATGGTGGAGAGGAATTTCTTCTTTTGATTCCAAAGAAAAACAGAGAAGAAGCCCTGGAAATTGTCGAAAACGTAATTAAAGAAACAAGAGAAAATATCAG
>CAMNGG010000167.1 GCA_946537975.1 uncultured Treponema sp.
CCGGCAGACATCTCTTTTTCCTTGAGGTCCACAAACTGAAAAGGAATGCGGCGTTCCTTAAAAAATCTCTGCGCCGCCTTGCAGTCAAAACTTTTATTCGTACCAAAAATCTGAATCATAAAATCAGTATAGCAGAAAACGCAACTATAAGTAACTAAATTGCAACCGGCGTTTGGTTTTCGCAAAATTAAGAGTATGATATTATTATTCATATGGGCGCAACCGCCGCAAGCGGCGGTCGGGCTTTCCGCCATTCCGCTATCGCTCCAGCCTCCGCACTCGTTCACTAACTAACGTTAGTTCATTCGCTTGCGGTGGCCGCCTTCGGCGTGGCTACAATCCCTTGCGCAAAATAATTTATCGCGTTCGCACTATTCACCGCGCGACTCAGGAGACAGTCATGAACTTTTCCGAAAAACTACAAATCCTTAGAAAGAACAAAGGCCTCACCCAGGAAGCCCTGGCCGACAAGCTCAACGTTTCCCGCCAGGCCGTAGCAAAATGGGAAAGCGGACAGGCCTACCCCGACATCTCAAACCTCATACAAATCAGCGACTTGATGAGCGTAACTGTAGATTACCTTGTGCGCGACCAGCAGTGCATGATGAACGTGACCGGCGGCAAGGACAAGACAGATCTCGATGAACTCATAACCTTCCGCCTCGAAGCAAACGTAAACACCTACGCTGCCTTTATGAACGAAACAGACTCTACCCGCCTGGACTCCCACGACTTCCGCTACACAAACGGCGACTACACCTATCACGATACCTACGTTGGCGGCGAACAGTTTGCAGGCGAAGAAGCCATCTGGGAAAAAGGAAAAGCTGTTTACGCCATGAACTACCTGGGCCGCGTACTCGAAAAAGAATTCAGCGGCAACTTCCTTAAAGAAGCCTTACGCGCCGCCGACCACAAAATGCCCTACCGCGGCCCCGAATATTACCAGAGCGGCGAATACACCTACAAGTGCTCAGTAAACGGAGACTTCACCTGGTTCCAGGGCTACGAAGAAATCTACTTTCACGACAAAAAAGTCTACGAATGCTTTTTCCACGGCGGAGTTATGAAATAAAATGCAACGACATCCAGATAAATCCGCGGAAACAGAAAAACAAATTACTGTCTCACATCCAATTCCACCGGTCTGGAACTCAGAGAACAAAATACTCATCCTCGGCACCATGCCCTCGCCCAAAAGCCGAGAAGCCGGCTTTTTCTACATGCATCCGCAAAACAGATTCTGGAATGTACTGTCAGAGGTATTCAGGGAAACTTTTAAATACAAGAACAACGGAATAATAGCCGACGTCGCATTACCGGCCGCCAGCACACAAAAATCCGCCGCCGCTCCCGACATCTCCGCCGCAATCGACGAACGCCACGACTTTCTGCTCCGTCACCACCTCGCCATGTGGGACGTGCTCGCCTCCTGCGGAATCACCGGCGCAGCAGACTCCTCAATAAAAAACGCCATACCAAACGACTTCTCAGAAATCGTAGAAAACTCAAAAGTCCGCAAAATAATCTGCACGGGTAAAACTTCATTCAACCTCTGGCAAAAAAAATGCGCAGCCCTATATGAACCGCACTATAACTTGACCGTCCACTGCCTGCCCAGCACCAGCCCCGCAAACGCTCAGTGGACTAAAGAAAAATTGGTTGAAGAATATAAAGCTATATTGAAGCTGATTCACGAATAAACCGGTCACAATTTGTGACCGGTTGTGTTTGCTTTTTGCCATTTCTTTTCTTAGGTGGAGTTTTTTCTGAAGGAAAAGCCTCATTCTCATCACCCCATTCAAGCATCTTTACACGGGCAACAGGCTTTCCATTTTGTAATATAAGAATCATTGGACTCTTTTCAGCTGCTTGTTGTAAGGATTCTGCATTTAATTGACACAATTCCAAATGCTCAGAAAAGAAATCTTCCAGAAAATGAGTGAGTACATTATCTACACTCTGATTGGATTTCTCGGCAAGCAGTTGCAGTTTTTCCACTATTTTCTGCTCAAGTTCAAAATCTGTATCCGCCCACTTTTCCAATGGTGTAATTATTATATTTTCAAAATTGATTTTTTCATCATTTGATTGTTTCATATACTCCTCAAATGTCTTTAAGGTCACAGATTGTGACCTTAAAGACTTCTTCGTTCATTTTTGAGGTCGCAATTTGCGACCTCAAAACTTTTACTCATTCGAATTATTTTCCTGCTCACTACCTACGAATCCAATCTTTCTATTAGTTTGTGGCTGATTAATCAGATTATTCAAAACCTGTATAATCTGATTGACTTTCTTATCCTGTTCAGAAAACTTTTTGTCACAATGGTCTATATGAAGCAAAAGGAGACGCCGGATTTCTGCAAGTTCTTCCTTATCATCCGTTTTCACAATCTGCGAACTAACATAATGACGAAGCTTCACAAAGGCATCCATTATCCGGATACTTACTTGAATTGCCGTAGGGCTGTGAAGAACTGCAGAAAGCATGGCTACGCCCTGCTCGGTGAAGACATAAGAGGTAACCGTAGAATGCTTCAACTTATTGAACCGGTCGCAATTTGCGACCAGTTCAGCCATCTCTTCATTTGTTAATTGAAACCTAAACTCTTCAGGAAACCGTTCTATATTTCTCTTAACAGCTTCCGTAATACGTTTGGTTTCCACCCCATAAAGTTCCGCAAGGTCACGGTCAATCATAACCTGCTTTCCACGAATCATAAAAATCTTACTTTCCACTAAAATTGGTGTAATTTCATTTTCCATACCAAAATTATATTCTACGTATATCAGAAAAACATTAAGTTAGAAACTTAATGACAGAACAAAACGTAAAATAGATTTCTTGCCTATCAATTAGAAATTTATTATTTTTTATATATGCAGACTGATAATGGTCTTATTTTTTCGATTCCCACTATAGATGTCCCTGCAACTTCTCAAAACCTTAAAAAGTTGCGAGAGAATAATAACATCACTGTGGCTCAAATTCAGAAGCTTCTCGGAATGGAAAATCCTCAATCAATCTACATTTGGGAAAATCCAGAGAAAAAGTATCTCCCACGAATCGATAATCTCATCACACTTGCAAAACTATATAAGGTTACGCTAGATGAAATTATTATAATTAAGGAAGAAGAAACCACAGACTTTTTCTTGCACGAAAAAGAACCAAATTATGGATTTTCAAAAGAGACTCTTGATTTTATTAACTGTCACTCAAACTTAAATACAAAACAGGCACTGAAAAATTATTACGGAATAACTATTTAATCCCCATAATTCAACTGTAACTTCGCAAAGAAATCTTCAAGCAAATAGCGGGAATCAATATCCGTGTAAATTCTGATTTTTGGATTTCCCTTTCCAAAGCTGCAAGAAGTATCTTCATTTACGAAAGGTGCTTCGTGCTCGATGTAGTGACCGCAATCAGGATTCAGTGCAACACCAATCGCAGGCGAATCACCGAGCGACCAACTTTCACCCTTTGTCCAGCCGGCAGCGGGAGAATTATTGTAGGTAACCATATTTTCAAAAAGATGTCGGCCAATTTTTCCGCAGGGTAAAACTTTCTGCTGGAGTTCGGCAAGACCTACGGTAATTGTTACATAAACATTTGAAGGAATGAGCCAGAGATTTTTTGCATGACTCAAAACGTAATTTGCCGCCGCAACATCATTCCCGGAATTAAACTCACGCCAAGGAATCTGAGAAAGTCCATGAGTTCCAATCCAGACGATTGTCATTCTGTTCAGAATCTCTGGACACTTTTTAATTGCAACCGCCACGTTTGTTATCGCCCCCTGACACAAAACAAAAAGCGGAGCTGTATCTTCGCGCAATGCTTCCTTAATCAAAAACTCAGCAGCAGGAGAAACTGATTCCTCGCTTACCGAGTTCTCGAAATACCCCGCACCCTTCGCGCCAGGCTCCCCCATAAAAACCGGCACCTTTTTCATATCCATGGCCTCAAGAATTGTGCAGACTTCATCATAACTTTTCTGCACCGATCCCTCAGCGGCAAAGTGCTCAGCAAGAATTCCTTTCACCATCAGCTTGGGACTCATCAAAGCCTGGGCAATCGCAAAAGGATCATCCGCCTCACAGGCAGCATCGGTATCAATAATTACTCGCAGCTTTTTATACTGAGGTACGTCAAACAACAATTTTGATTTCATAGTTTTTACTCCTAAATCATTTTACCCCCTACCTGTAAACTTAGCAATTACAGAAAGCACCTTTACATGCTATACTTTCCTCATGAAATCCATC
>CAMNGG010000168.1 GCA_946537975.1 uncultured Treponema sp.
CGAAGACGAAATCGTATCTAGCGATATCATCGGTATGCGCTATGGTTCACTCTTCGATGCTACTCAGACTATGGTATCTAAGATTGATGATGATACATATCAGGTAGAAGTTGTATCTTGGTACGATAATGAAAACTCATATACTAGCCAGATGGTTAGAACAATCAAATACTTCTCAGAAAACTGCTAAGTATAGATTATGAGTAAAAAAAGACGCACTTCGGTGCGTCTTTTTTTTTGAGTTCGTATGAGTTTTCATTATCGTTTTATCAGACTGTCGCAATTTTGCTGCGCAAAATCGCTCCGTGCGGCTCTGCCAGCATCGCCGCATGGTATGATAATGAGAACTCATACACATCTCAGACATTTTCGGTAAAAAGGTTGCGAGTGACGCAGCAACCGCCGAAAATGCCGAGCGCCCCTGCGCGAAGGGGTAAGAACTATTAAATACTTCAGCGAGAACTGCTAGTTTTCGCTCAGGTAAACCACAATAAAAAAAACGGTGGTTGAGTGCTTCGCGAAGCGAAGTGTATCGAAACCACCGTTTTTTTATTGTGGTTTCGATACGCCCTTCGGGCTACTCAACCACCGGTATTTTAAGGTTAGCTTAGTCGAGGAGGGCGAGCAGCGATTCCTTTGGCTGTACTCCTACTGATGACTTGTGGAGCTGACCGCCTTTGAAGCTTGCTACGAAAGGAATGCTCATAACGCCGAACTGCTGGGCCAGGTCCGGCTCATCGTCTACGTTTACCTTGCATACCTTAATTTCCGGATGCTCTTCTGCGAGCTCACTGATTGTAGGGCCAAGCATGCGGCAAGGACCGCACCAGGTTGCCCAGAAATCAACGATAACCGGTTTGTCCGATTCCAAAACTTCACTCTTAAAATTTGCACTTGTGATATTCAATTCTGCCATAATATTTTTCCTCCTGAATTACAATCTGCCTCTGCAGATATTCATTGTGTACAATTAAAATATACATAGTAATTAAGAAATTGTCAAGTATATTGTATGCAATTTAATAAAAGTCAATATAGTTTTGGAATATTACGTAAATTTAAGTTTAATCTGCGCGAGCGAAAAAAGGGTGCTATCTAAATTAATATCAATATAGTTTTGGAATATTTCGTGACTGCAAGTTTGATGTACGCGAGCAGGAGAGGAACCCAATTAAATAAAGGTTAATATAGTTTTTAATTACGTTGATTTTGAAAAATAAATCCACGCGAGCGAAAGAGGTATACCATCTGCATCACCCCCGCAGATGGTGTGCCTCTGTAGCGGAAGTGGATTTATTTTTCAAGATTTTACAAAATATTTCAAAACTATATTGACATTTATTTAATAACCTAGTAAACCTGTAGGTATATTAAACAACACAAGGAGAACTTAATATGAAAAAAATCATTGCAATCGCAGCAGCCGCTGTACTCGCTTCTTCTCTCTTCGCAGAGACAATTAAAGTTGGTGCTACACCAGTACCACACGCAGATATCCTTAACCTCGTAAAGGATGACCTTAAGGCAGAAGGAATTGACCTTAAGATTGTTGAGTTCACAGACTACGTTACACCAAACGAAGCTGTAGAATCTGGCGAAATCGATGCTAACTACTTCCAGCACATTCCTTATCTTGAGTCTTTCAATAAGGAAAGAGGATATCACCTTGTAAATGCCGGTGGAATCCATGTTGAACCATTTGCTCTTTATTCAAAATCAAAGAAAGTAAAGTCTATCAAAGACATTAAGAAAAAGGCTCGCATTGGTGTTCCTAACGATCCTTCAAACGAAGGCCGTGCACTTCTTCTTCTTCAGGAAGCTGGACTTATTAAGATTGATCCAAAAGCCGGAATTGAAGCTACTCCTGCAGATATCATTTCAAATCCATTGAACCTTAAGTTTGTAGAAGTTGAAGCTGCTTCTCTTCCACGTGTTCTTTCAGATGTTGATGCTGCCGTAATCAATGGAAACTATGCAATTCCTGCAGGACTTTCTGCAAAGAAGGACGGACTTTATGTTGAAGGTTCTTCTTCTCCATACGTAAACGTAATTGCTGTAAAAGCCGGTAACGAAAACAAGCCTGCAATCAAGGCTCTTGTAAAGGCTTTGCAGAGCGATAAGGTTCGCAAGTACATTGACGACACCTATCCAAACGGCGAAGTTGTTGTAGTATTCTAATTTCAATGTCATCCCGAACTTGTTTCGGGATCTATTGTGGTTAAGTAGGCCGAAGGCCGTACGGTTTCTGAGCTCTTTCGAAGATTTGAAACCACATCCAACGCCCTGACAAATAAGTCGGGGCGTTTTTTTGTCATGTGCCTGTTGTTAGGTGGGGGAACAGAGTTTTCAGTAAAATACTGGGTGGTGGGGTGAGGGGAGGAATTTACAATTAAGTTATTTCTTAAAATCTTTCAAATTGTAAAGTTCACTAATTTTTGTTTTACAAATCAAAGTATATCCCTTATACTTTTAAAATATTAAGTTTATTTTGTTATCAAGATTTGATAGTGAGATATGATATATAAACTGCAATAATAGGAGAAATAGTATGAAAGTAAATTTTCAAGGAAAACACATTAATTGTACCTGCGATATAAAAATTCTTCCAAGAGTTGAAGAAGATTTACGAAACACAACCTCTATAATAATTGATGGTATTTCGTATAATATCAAAGATATTTTTCATGAAATTAAAATTAATACGTTTACACAGCAATGTGACGAAGAGTATACTGTTTTCCTTGAATAACTTTTTTAGAGACATTTTTATTCGTATAAAACAATCCAGACTTTATAATCAAATCGATTCCATAGGCCTCAATATAAACCCAAAAGTAGGTTGTTTTCATGATGGCGTAGCATTTCCTGGAAAGTATCTTACCTCTAAAAAACGTATAATGTGGGTGCTCAAAAATTCATATGATGACATTGACAAAAATGGTACCCCTATAAGTGATGGTATGGATATTCGTGACTGGTTTAGTGATGAAGCTTTGGAAGTTACTGCTGGTAAACAGATTTTTATAAAGATTGCTCTTGCATCGTATTGTATTCAAAACGATATTCAATATTCGCAAAAACTTCTTTCTGATAAAACCAAAATCATGAAGTATTTGCAGTCAATTGCTCTTGTAGATTTAAGTAAACTTCCAGGTGACACTAAAATTCAAAACGCAGATTTAATAAAGGAATTCAGCTATTTTAAAGATATTGTTTCTGCTCAGATAAAACTCTATGCTCCTGATATCATTGTTTTTGGAAATACACTTCAGTTTTGTTATGAAATATTTCCATCCTTGGATTATTCAAAGCCTCTTGCAAACTTTGCTGTAGGTAATGATGCCTGTTTTCTACGTTCTTTTTCAGATGGAAAAAGACTTCTTCTGGAAGCTTATCACCCTTCTTATCCGAAATCTAAAGAGGATTATGTAAGTACAATCGTAAGAGCCGTGGCACAATACTTTTCATAACAATTAATTGAATTATCACATTTATGCTGTATAATTAAATTCTATGGACAAAAATGATTTAGAATTATTAAATGCATGTGGCGATTTAGCAGTAACATTTACAAATTGTATTTTATCAGATAGACAACAATATAGAGATCAGCAATTCAGTTTATATCAATCCCAAATAGATCTTATTGCGCAAAAACAGCAGTACAAGCATGAAAGAAAAATGAAAAAGCTCGAAATAAAAGAACTGAAAGTGAAGTATAAAGCTTATAAAGAATACTGCGAGCTTGAAAAACAGAAAAATGAAATAAGAGCACATTTAGCAGAACAAAAAATTCAGGTTCTATTGGAAATTGCCAGATACATAAATGATTTTTATATGCAGAATTTAGAACTTTTACGTCAGGATTACCTTGAAGCTAAAAGTCACACAGAAGATATAGATATTCCTACATCTAAATTAATTAAATATCAGGCAGAAAGAGATAATCTGGCAAAAATAATAGAATCTACTCAAAAAAATTATAATGACATTATGAAGCGCTGGACTGATTCTTTCGATAAGTTAGGGCTTGAAAATCCCTTGCAAATAGAAAATTTTGCAAACATGTAAAATTCTGGATAAGGAATATTAGAATGGGTAATAATGAAGATGGTGCTGTAAAAGAAATTATTGATACAATAAGAAAAGATATGAGTCAGTTAGATGATAGAATTGGAAAGGGAGATTATAACGTAAATCTTTTAAATACACTTGAACATAATATTCGAAAGCTTCTGGACTTCTCTTCAATTACTGAAAATTCACGAAAAGAAATAGAAAGTTTAAAAGGCTATTTTGAAAAAATAAAGACTAAAGCTCGTAGAAAGAAAATAATTGATGAGGCTTCAACAGAACGTTTTGATTCTATTATAGAAAGATTAGAAGAGAGACTTAATAAAAAAAATGATTGGAAAGATAGTGAAGTTGTTCAAGTTATTGGTGATATAGCTAAACAGGCAGGCGACAAAGTAAAAGGGATAGTTAAGACACAATTTGAAAACAATACTCATGAACTTCCTGTGGAGTATTCCAGTCCAATAGAGTATAAAAAAGGAATGAAAAATAAAGCTCTAAGAGAGCAAAATAAAACCTTAAAAGTACTCCTTTATAGTATTGGGGGAATACTCGGGTTAATTTTCTTATTTTCTGGTCACCCATTATTATTCTTTATTATTGCTATAGTAATTGCATTTGTGATTTTTAACTTTAAGGAATAAAAAAATTGTTAGTTCAAATGCTTTTTCTGAGCGTCTGAAGTTAATTTGGAATAGTTTTATACGGAGTTTTTTATATATGAGAGATGAAGATTTTATTTATTTATTTGATTTTTTTGGAGATGATTTTGATTCCTATTCTATTGGTGATTGTATAAGTGCAGCCGAGAACGGAAGTGCTAAAGAGCAGGCCTTCTTAGCACTATGCTATAGATTTGGATTGGAGGGGCTTGAAGAAGATAGTAAAAAGGCTGTTATGCTTGCAAAAAAATCTGCTAAACAAAATTGTCCAGAAGGGTTAAAAGTTTTAGGAGATTTTTATTATGATGGCTATGGTATGAATTCTGATAATAAAAAAGCTTTTGATTGCTATCAAAAAGCAAATAAATATGGAAAAGAAAGCAGAATAGCTCTGTTATCTTTAGGTAAATCTTATTTGTATGGAATTGGAATACCATGTGATAGAAAAAAAGGAATACAGTTGTTATGGGGGGCGATAGGGAAAAAGTCTTGTGAAGCATGTATAATAATTGTTCATTATTACATGCATGATATTAATGATTTAGATATAGAAATAGATGATAATGATAAAGAACTTTTCTGGAAAACACTGAATTTTGGAAATGATTTAGGAATTCTGTATTGCCAGACTTACTTAGGTATTTGTTATTTAAAAGGTATTATTGTTCCTGAAAATCCAAAAAAGGCGTTTAAAATTATAAAAAAAACAGCTATAGAAAATGATTATGGAATGGCATATGCTATTCTTGCAGAATTATATGCAAATGGATTCGGTGTTAGGGAAAATTTGTCCTTGGCTGATGAATACATGGCGAAGGCTAAAGAAAATGGATACGAAGATGATTCAATGAAGACTCTTGAAGATTATTATGAGGAATCTAATAAAGAAGATGTCGGAGAAATCATTATAAATGAAAATGCAAAAGGTGCCATTAATTACAAAAGTAATAAAAATCTTGTTCCAAATTATATTGTTTTTATTGAAGCAATAGAAGAAAATAGAAAAGGGTCAGGTTCTGGTTTTATAATTGATGCGCAGGGGTATATTGCAACCTGTGCTCATGTGGTAGACACAGCAGAAAAAATTCTTGTAAAAGTTAATGAATTAGATGGCAGCAAGAAAGTATACAAAGCATCTCTGATTAAAATGAACAGGAAAACTGATGTTGCAATCATAAAAATTATTGATGATGTGCAGAATCTTTTTTATGCAGAAATTGATAATGATAGAAAACAACCTGATTTAGAAGAAGAAATTTCTCTATATGGATATCCGATGGGATATCAGTTGAATGATAATGTTATTGATTTAAATATTTCTGTTACAAAAGGAAGCGTTGCTTCTAATCAGAGAAAAGATGGAATAAGAAAAACAATGCTGGATATAAAAGCTTGTCATGGTAATTCGGGAGGTCCTGTAGTCAGTCGTGAAAATGGAAAAGTTATAGGATTATTAAGTGGTTCTGAAATAGGAAATCCTGGACAGAACTTTGATGAAGTTAATTATATGATACCTGTTTACTATTTGAATGAATTAATTACAAAGACAACAGATACGGGAAAGAAAGAAGAAAAAAAAGATAATGGAGAATCTGCGACTTTAAAGAAGACTAAAAAGAGCCAAAATGAAGAGAAAGTACCAAAAGAAAATGAAAATAGTTCTTCTGATAAAGTAATTGCTGCACAAAATTTTAAGACCTGGGCAGAGGTAAAAAGGTTCTTGCGTAATAAATATGGAACTGCTGAAGAAAATAATGATTGTCTTGCATTTGATTTTGAACTCAATGATGGCAGAACTCAATGTGTTTATATAGAACTAAAAACGTCTGAAAATAATGCATCACAATGGGTTTGTGTTTCTTCTTGTATAGGACTAATAGATGAATCAGAAATAAATGATGTTCTTGCAGAAATTAATGACTGGTGTTTTGGCGGATTAGTATTTGAGAAAGAATTCAATAAACATTTTATCCGATATTCTCAATTGTTATGCTGTACAACAGAGCAAAGTTTGATTGGGCCAATAGAAGCTATTGCAATAATGGCAGATGAATTCGAAGAAAAATACATTGGTGGGGACCAGAATTAAGGATTTATAAATTTCTATGACCAAATCTCCAACCCATCAGTTAAATAAAAAAATGCTTGAGAGGCTCATCATAATTCACAATGCAATCCGGTCGGGCATTTATCCGAATAATGAAAAGCTTCGTAAAATTTATTGTGCGCAGACTGGTTACGACAAGGTGGGTGAGGCTACAATCAATCGCGACATAGATACTCTTCGTACATATTTTCATGCGCCACTGGAGTTTGACCGGGAGCAGGGCGGTTATTATTATACCGACGATGATTTTGATTTTGCTCTGAACGATATTTCTGCGGAGGATGTTTTTTATCTTTCTGCGGCAAAGACTCTTCTTTCGAGTTTTGATGGCAGCCCGATTTATAAGGCTATTTCTGATGTTATTGATTTTGTAACTGATACTCAGGGTGTTGGCAAGAGCGCACTTCTTAAAAGGATTGCAGTTCCTCCTCAGCCAAAGGTTGTAACAGACAGCCAGATTTGGAAAAAACTTTTATCTTCTCTTCAGGATAATTTAATTATTGAGTTTGATTACACTGGCCGTTGGAATTCGGAAGAAACTCACCGGCGTGTGCATCCCTATCAGCTTCTTATGGATGATGGAAAGTGCTTCCTTTTCGGGTATTCCGAGGAACGTGAGGCGGAACGGCTTTTTGTAATCAATAAAATCAAAAATATTAAACTGACCGGCGAAACATTCGAACTTCCTTCAGATTATGATTTTTCTTCCAGATGCGGTGGCGGCAAGTTCGGTGCCTTTATGGGGGACGATAAGGTAGATTTTGTAATTGATTTTTACGCTGATGCCCGCGAGTTTGTAAAAGGCTGCATCTGGGCAGATAATCAAATTAGTGAAGATTTTGATGATGAAGA
Organism: uncultured Treponema sp.; assembly: GCA_946537975.1. GTDB lineage: Bacteria > Spirochaetota > Spirochaetia > Treponematales > Treponemataceae > Treponema_D. Next base: position 7,696 of record CAMNGG010000168.1, read on the forward strand.
TAAAACCCGTATTTCCTTTTCTTCTACTCAGGTGCTGATGGTTCAGGAGTGGATTCTCTCAAAGGCGGAAAATGCTGTGCCCGTATCACCAGACTGGCTGGTAGAAGAATGGAAAAACTCCATCAAAAAAATGATGGAGCGATGCCGTAACTCATTTTAGAATTCATCTTTGTGTGTAAGATAATACTCCGGAAGCTTTTCTTTGCTGTCTTTTACATCTGCAAGAGTTTTGAAATTCTCATCTTCAAGCATCCAGTCGTAAATTGCAGAATCCGGATTCGATGCCGCATAGTGTAGAGGAGTTCTTCCATTTTCATCTCTGGTATTCCATACAGCATTGTAATAAATAAGCATCCTTATGATATCTGGATTGGTATTCATCATTGCTGCAAACATAAGTACAGTGCATCCATCAGAATTGGCTGCATTTACATCATAGCCCTCTTGAATCAAGGCTTCCAGAATTTCAGGAATCTCATTTCTGCTGGCAAACATTACATGTTCTGTTCGCATTTTTCTAATGTAGAGTTTGATTACTTCAGGATTTACTGCTCCAATAAGAGCTTTTGACAGGCATGATACTCCATCATTATCAGCAAGATAGGTGGAAAAGGCAGAACTTATATAGTACACAACCGGAAGACTTTCATTCTGTGCTGCAAGGTGAAACATTGTATCGCCGTCATTATCTTTTGCATCTATGTCTGCACCTGCATTTATAAGCAGTTCGATGACATCAGGATTTTCCTGATATTGAGCTGCAGTTAAAATAGGAGTTGCTCCGTCATCATCTCTTGCTTCAATGTCCAGCCCCTGATCAATAAAAAATTGTGTAATTTCCAGAGCCGGGTTATATCCTGCAGATATTGCAAGAAGTGTCTGGCCGATAGAATTTCTGATCTTTATGTCACCGCCGGCAGAAATCAGCTCTTTTATAACATCAACATTGCTGGTATTCAAAGCGGCAAATTGAAGCGGATTTATCCCCATTTTGTTTTCAACATTAACGTCTAATCCTCTCTTCAAAAAGAATCTGATTGTTTCAACATTGTTTGAATATGCTGCGTAATGTAAAAGAGTGTTATCATCTTCGCCTTTAAACGAAAGCTCGAATCCGTAATCCAATACATGCTGGATGAAATCTGTGTCTGGTGCATCTTTAATTGTTTTGTGAATAACGTACTCTTTTTCTTCTCTGGAAAGTGAAGAAAAAACTTTTGCGAGCAGAAAATCAAACAGCTGTGTGTTTCCAGTTTCAATTGCGTAATCAACTGAAGTAAAAAGTTTTTCGTTCATAGTGACTCCTTAGAAAGCCTTACCAATCGGTAGTCGCTTTCCGGCATAAAAATACCATGAGCCACTATCAAAACGTGATATTGAAAATCAGTTTATGATTATTAATCATTATTAAAACCAATGGTTGCTTTTTCGTCTGTTTCGAACTTTTCCTTCTTACAGTAATCCAGGATTTCGTCGACGGTACACCGCCTGCCGCTGAGAACCTCTTGCATTATTGTTTTACGCAGAATGTTGTCTATCTGGCCGCCGGTCATAGTGTATTTCTTTGCAATTGTAGTTATATCTTCATCTGAAAGCCAGTCGAATTTGTCCTTCCAGATAAGCTTAGAAACTTCAACGTTTGGCTTATTGAATCTGATTTTGAACAAAAAACGTCTGTCGTATGCCGAGTCGAATTGTTCTATTACATTGGTTGTTGCAATAAAAATACCTTTCTGGCGTTCAATGTTATCAAGAAGAATTGACTGTATGTGATTTTCGTGAACCTCGGTACTATGTTCTGTATTTGCTATGCGTTTTCCAAAAACAGCATCGGCTTCATTAAAAAGTAGTATTGGAACATTTGCTCCAATGTTTACAGAAGTTTCATAAAGACTGTTGTAACGTCTGAATACTTTTGAAATATTATTTTCAGTTTCTCCAACCCATTTGCTTATTATAGAACCAAGGTCGATATGAAGAATTGCTCTGTTTGTTTTTTTTGCCACCTGATATACAGTTTCTGTTTTTCCTGTTCCAGGGGCCCCTTGAAGCATTATACACATTCCAGGAGACAGGGCTTTTTCATCAAGGCGCATTTGAATAAGCTTAAATGTGTCTTCTTCCAGATATTGAGTAAGAGTGGTAATGTCATTCTGAATTTCTTCAGGATAAAAAAGTTTTTTTTCTTTGATCTTTTCAGGCTTGATAATATCTGTTGCTACACTGCTTGATACACTAAAATCCTTTAAAGAAATTGAATCATCATTATAAACAGCAAGACCTATTTCGTTTGGAATGTAAAATTCTTTTTGAATAAAACTCTGTTTAGCATTTTCTTCACCCATAGTTACTGCAGCATTTATAAAACCTTTTGCTTCCAGAGCTTCAAAATATTTTTGATATTCCAATAAAGTAAAAATATTTTCGCCTACTTCAGTTGTCAGGTTTGTTATACTTATGCCGTGCATTTTAATATCATCATAAAAATAATGAAATAAAAATGCAAAAATGATGGCTTCTTTTTCAGGTAGATTAAAAAATGTACATATCTTTTGCGTATATTTTTTTGCCTGTTCATCCGCCTCAACACTTTCGATGTCAAATCTGGACATAACGACTTTGTGATGTAAATTATCAATATACTTTCTGGTAAATGAAACCTTTCTTTTGTTTTCTTCCATTATTTATTCTCCTGTTCTTAAGTCTGCTTCAAAAATACAATGTCCTGCTATCAAATCGTGATAGTGAGAAAAAATGTTTGTATTATTTATTAATTTTACAAGCGAAATCACAGAAAGTACAGAAAAAGGTAGACTTATATTGCCACAGGGCTTTGATTTTTTTATCATAGAAATATGTCTTTAATATCAGATTCCAAAAAATACTGGCCGCTTCTCCTCGCAGACGGCTTTTACTATCTCTTTACCGGCCTGTCTGCCGCAGTAATCAATAAAGAAGTTTATGCAATTTTGTCTCCCCGACTTATTTCCCTGCAAAGCATAATAGGCTGGGGCGGGGGAGTTCTTCTTGGCTTTATGTGGTCTCACTGGAACAAAAAGCTTTTGCCCCTGATGCTGCCATTTTTCCTCATGCAGGCGGCGGCAAGTGTTTTGTATTTTATCTACTCCGAAGCAACCCTCAACATGTTCATCTTCTGGGTAATCAGTATGGGCATGTATGTTTTCTTTGGCGGCATCAGCGACAAAATTTTTGAAGGCGCTAAGGCCTGGTTTTTTAAGAAAAGTGAAGAACGTGCTTCTTATGATAATCTGATTGATATGACGGGCAGTATTTCCGGTTTTGCAGGATATTTTCTTTCGATGATTTATGTTCCTTCTTTGAGAATGGCAATCTTTTTTAATTTTATTGCAACATTTTTCTGGTGCCTTGGAATCATCTGGTATACATTGCGCCATCGTGGTGATTTGAAGGATGAAGAAAAATCATAAAAATATTTTTACTTAGTCATATGACTAAGCAGCCCCGTTATAGTACAGATATCTGCTTTGCAGAATTAATCTAAAAATCATGGGGGAAATCATGAAAAAAATTAATAAAATTACAGGCTTATTAGCAGCAATGCTTATTTTGTTGTGTTTTGTTTCTTGTAAACAGAATGCAGCTTCAACACCAAATTTGGTGGCTAGTTTTAAGGGAACTATGATATCAGGTACAAAGACAATGGGTTCGACACTGTCTTTCTATGATGATTCATCATTTAAAAATACTATAGATAATGGTGGCTTTAATGGTGGTACTTATACTGGTGATGTTTCAAAAGATGGTACAGGAAAGCTATCATTTACAGATGCTAATACAGATCTGGATTGGACTCGTAGTGGAGATACTCTTAAATTGACTATAATGGGCATGTCTATGGGAACTTACCAGAAACAATAATTAATTCTTAAGATGTCTAATAAGTCTTGCTTATTAGACATCTTATTGGGTGAAAAATGAAAATTAAAATAGTTTTTATTGCACTTATTGCTACCGTAATGATATTGTGTCTTACTGGTTGTGTAAATCCTGCTGCTTCTAATCCAGCCCATGGAAATCAGGGCAATGATGGAGGAAATTCAGAAAATACATTATATCCATTTGAAGGAAGCAGCTGGTATGGTGATACTTATACAGATTTTGCTGACTCTGATGGAAATCTTGTAAAATCAGGTTATGAAAAGATTCTGGAGTTCGAAGGTATAGCGTATTCAATGAATGGTAAGACTTATGGAATGGTAAAAATAATTAATGAATTATATTTTTTCTGGCCAGAAGGTTATAATAACCAGTCAAACACAAAATACGAAGTTTTACTGAAAAATCAGAAATTGAATTATAGTGTTACTAAGACAGATAGTGGATATACAGTAACTATGGGGCCCTTTGGTTCAGATTGGTTTACTATGACTATATCTAATGCTTCTGCGACTTCTGCTACAATTCGAAATACAACTCATGGCTATACGAGTTATGGTGCTGAACCTAATAAACTTACCTGGTATAGCGATGACCTTCTTCCACGAACTCTTACAAAACAATAAAATATAAGTATGGCCGGTCATAAAACAACTCATACTCAAATGGAACGATATAAATTGATTGATTCAATACTCTCTAATGGAGAGATTGTTTCGTTTGAGGTGATGCTGGAAGCGCTGCGGACAGCACTTAGGGATGACTTACTTTCTGATAGTTCTGTGCGACGCGATTTTCGTTATATGCGAGATGAACTTGGGGCACCTCTTGAGTATGATAAAAAATCTAATGGCTGGCATTATACCAAGCCCTTCAAACTGCCGGCAGAGGCTTTTAGTGATGATGAGATTCTTTATCTGGAGCTAATACGAGGCCTTGTGAATCAGAATTCAAATGATGATTTTCTATACAAAGCCTTTGATAAGCTGCTGAATAAAATTATCCCTGCAAGACATGCTGAGAAAGAGACCCTGAAACAAGTTCAGGGTGACGACATACAACCTCATGGAGACAGCCTGTGTCATGCTGAACAGTCCTGTCATTCTGAACTTGTTTCAGCATCTATACGAGACCGGTTTTACATTGCACCTCGTCCAAAACAGCTGATTGACGAAGGCGTGGTAGAAAAAGTTCTCGAAGCCATCAAAAATAATTATCTGCTTGATTTTAATTACTTCAGCAAATGGGAGCCGGAAGAGAGGCACAGAAAAATCATGCCCTTTCAGCTCGTCTTTGACAGCGGCAGCATGTATTTGTACGCTGCATCAAGTAATCCAAGAGTGCCCGGCCCCCGCCTTTATAAGCTTTCAAAAATGCACAATGTTCAGGTGATAACTTCAAAAACTTTCGACCTGCCGGCAAATTTCCGTTTTCGCGAAGCTTTTGAAGAGGGGCGCTTTGGAGCCTTTCAATACGATGAGGCTTATGATTTTAAGCTTGAATTTTCTGGCGAAGCCCGCAGCATAGTCAGGGAGTGCGTCTGGTCTGACAATCAGGAAATAGAAGAAAATCAGCAGGCCGGTACAACTACAATTTCCTTTACCAGTTCCCAGTGGATTCCTGTTTTCAGATGGCTGCTTTCTTTTGGAGAAAATGCCCGTCCCCTTGAGCCTGACTGGTTTGTTGAACAATGGAAAGAAACTGTTTGTAAAATGTCAGAAAAAGTTAGAAAGTAAAAAAAAATATTACCTTGTCATTAAATGACTATCTGTATAATCTATAATAATTTTAGATTTTGTAAATATTGAGGCATTTCTATGAAAAAGTTTAAAATTATTATAGCAGTTATTTTTGCTGTCGCTGTGATTATGGGAGTTTCTGCTTGTTCAAATTCAAGCAATAGTGGTGGAGGCGGAAGTTCTACATCTGATAATCCTTTTGATGGAACATCGTGGTATGGTGATACAAAAGATATTCTTGCAAGCAGAGATATAAAAGATGTAAAACTTCTGGTATTCGATAAAACTGACTATAATGGAGCAACGATTTATATATGTAAAAACGTAGAGGGGCTTTACTTTGGTGGAGAAGATTACTGGAGACTGCCGGCGGGGAATAAACAACCTTATAGTGTAGAGAAAAAAGCAGATGGAAGTTATGTTGCAACGACTCAAGTTTTTGAATATTCAGTAGTTATTCCAAGTGCTGATTCTACTACAGGTTATATTTCAATAGAGCATAATAATCAGACTCTTAAAATAAATATTAATAAGAAATAGTTTTACATACAAAATCGCAGAGAGTACAGATGTCGCCTGTGGTTCCGGGAAGCTTCTTTTTCTGGGACCGCAGGCATTTTTTTAGTCCATGGCGGCGGTAGTGGGAAAGGCCTTCTTCGTAGCAGATTTTTATCATGGGATTTTCGGTGGCCTTCTGCATAATTTCTTCGAAGCTGTCGTGAATTGTGCCTATGAAAAGTGCCGGGTTTTCGTTTGCAAAACCGCAGCAGGGGGCAATGTTTCCGTCGGCGTGAACATAGAGAATGTTACCGGGCCCCTGACAGTAATCTTCCTTGAACCAGCGTCGGGCCTGCCAGGAGCGGGGGTCGTCTGAAGGGTAGGTGCGGGGGAGGTGGAACTCTGTCACCCCGAACTTGTTTCGGGGTCTTCTAGTAGATGCTGAAACAAGTTTAGCATGACGACGTTCTACGGTGGTTTCGAGAGCCTCAACCACCGTATCATCTTCTACTGTCTGAATATTAATAGAATTCTCGCCAAAAATCTCCTGAACAGCGCGGATAAAAGTTTCCATACGATCGGTAGTTTGTCCGTGGTAGGAATCCCAGCTGAGGCCGATTTTTCCGTCGTAGCCTGCGTCGTATAATATCTGAAGTGTTTCAGTGAGTTCTGCCTCATCCCGCCACCAGTCGCCGTTTGTCATAATCTGGTCAAACATAAGGTCGTTAGAAATTGCGGCCTTGGTAACTTCAATCAAAAAATCCATATACAAAAAAGGCTCGCCGCCGGAAAAACCGATGTGGTCAATTACAGGAAGTGGGGTGCCGTCAGGTCCCGGCTGCCCGCCGCTTTCTACACAGCTTTCAATCAATCTTACTGCATCTGCAATTTCCAGTTTGTGGGGTGTTCGGTTAATAAAACAATGCTCGCAGTGCAGGTTGCAGGCGGTTGTGGAAGAGAAAATAATTTCGGTGGGGTGGAAGCCTTTTGATTTCATAAGTCTATTATGAGAAAGAAATATTTTTGCGTCAATCAGTTGATTATTATATAGAGCATAAAATATGAAGTGCAGGAGGAAAAATTTATGTTTGGACCAATCTGTTTTCTGTGAGTGTGGCATAAAATTGAAGCTACAGTCTCAAAAATTTATGCTTAGAATAATCAATTCCTGAGGGGAAAGCATAAAATATTGAGTGCAAGAGGTAAAATTTATGCTTATTGAGACTTTTATACCTTTTCCAGATAAGAATTATATGAGAAAAACTTCAAAAAAGCATAAAATATAAACTGAACGATAAAAAATTTATGCTTCCGTTCAAATGCCCGCAGTACAGAAGCATAAAATATGAAGCTCAGAAGGTATATTTTATGCTTTTTCGAGGAATCAATGCTTCTTCAAAAATCTATGTCTGCACATGTCTATTACAACTCTGTTTTTTCAAAACATTAATGGTCAGGTAAAGAAAGCTATAGCATATTTTTACATTGAATTTGTCTATAAAACTCATTATATTTTATTGTATATCGTAAATTTCCCTGCATTGTTTGTGGGGTAAA
>CAMNGG010000169.1 GCA_946537975.1 uncultured Treponema sp.
TTTGAGCAATATTTTGCTTGTGCTGTTCGTTGAGAAAATGAGTGTCTCAAAGTACCTTGCTCCGATTATCTCTCTCATTATTACGGTTCCGTATTCTATTGATAAGTATGAATTGTGTAGTGCAGTTTTTCAGAATTTGAAACTTTTGAAAACCCATCTATGCAGACTCTTTCTATTCCTGTAAGCTTTCTTACATAGGATTCACCGTTTATAATCAGTTTTCATAAATTCGATCATAGAATATTATTTGATGAGGATTAAGTTAATCTTTTAATATATTGAATTTTCCACTAAAAATATCTAAAATTAAGCCAATTATTTGCAAGGAATTGAATCTATGTTTTCTATTGTAATACCTACCTATAAACGTGATCAGGATTTAACTGAATGTCTGGAGTCTATTCGGGCTAATACATCTCTTCCTGTAGAAATTTTAGTTTTACATGGTGGGTTTGATTCAACCAGAGAAATCTGCGAAAAGTACGGAGCTGTTTCTATGCTCGATCACGCCCGGGAAAATGGAAAAAGAGTCCGCGGGCTTTGGGCTATAATCAACGAGGGAATCCGTGCAGCAAAATATGATTATGTGATGTATTTGAACGATGACTGCCTTGTTCTTCCAGATTGGGATAAAATTGCCGCTTCTTATTTTTACAAAAACGACAGGCTTGGTATTCTTGTTCTTAAGTCTAAGGGTATTGGACAGGTTCAGGAATTCAGGATAGCAAGACAGTCCAATGGAATTCCAATTGGCAATTATGCAATTTTAAATAAAAAAGCAAATATATATTTTGATGAGAACTTTTCCTGGTATTATGGGGATTGTGATATCGTACTTCAATTTGCCGCACAAAGAGAATATAAAATTGGATGTACAAATGAAGATTTAATCATTCATAATCATAAAATGGATGAAAATAGAAAAGAACATGACAGTGATTTGGTTCAAATAAAAAAAGCAGAACTATATAATAATTTAAAATGGCATTCTTATTATGCAAAACAAGATTTATTATTTAAGAAAAATGTAATTTCTTCTCTTTGCCATCTATTGAAGTTGCATATTTCATATGTTTGTTGGAGTATCAAATATCATATAAAAAGCTTTATAAAAAAAATGCTTCATAAGAAATAATGGCTATTTTTTTTAGTATAAAATGTTGGAAATAAAGTATATTCAAGGAAATATTTATAAATGAAAACTCTTATTCTTGCTGGCGGCAAAGGCACACGCCTTGGCGAAGAAACAAAACTTATTCCCAAGCCCATGGTGGAAATCGGAGGATACCCGATTCTCTGGCATATTATGAAAAATATACAGTCACTACGGCTACAATGATTTTGTAATTCTAACAGGCTACAAGGGGCACGTTATAAAAGATTAAAGACGGACAGCTTCATGCATATAAACATTCAGGCTTCTGGCATCCAATGGATATGCTTAAAGATAAAGAAGATTTAAACAAACTCTGGTCAACAGAAAAAGCCCCTTGGAATGTCTGGAATCATTTTGGGAATAAATAATATGAGTGATTTATTATCCTTTAAAATTCTATAATTAATTATATAAAAAGGGTGTTTTATGATTACATATTCTACCATAAGTTACGGGGACCAGTTAGGAGCCCAAATGACCTCTTTTTCTGAACTTGTTTATATTGCAAAAGAAAATAAACAGGACATTTGTTTTTTTAATGAATTAAAAAATTTTAGACGTAGATATAGAATTATAGAAAATTTTGATTTACCAGAACACTTGAAAAGTGGAGAAAGAATTAAGTTTTTACGTCGATTTTACTTGCCAATACCAGAGTTGTATTGTTTACAGTTCAGAGATAAAACAACTACTTCATCATTAAATCTCTATAAGAAAATTTACAAGTCAAAAATACAAGGAAAATTGGATTCTATTTTTTTTAGATTCTGTAAATTATTTTATCATGATTTTGAGATACTTGTTGGAAAAAATAATGTTAATTGTAATCCTGAGTTCTTAAAATTAGATAAGAAAAAGAATTATGATATTCAATCTGGTTTAGGAACATTTCAGGATTGGAAAAAATATCAAGATGAAATATGTGATTTGTTTAAATTTAAGCAGAATATTTGTAGTAAGGGAGATGAAATTTATTCTACCATGAAAACTGATAAGCCTACTGTTAGTGTTCATTTTAGAAAAGGAGATTATTTACTTCTTAGCAGTTTAAATCTAGATTTAGATTATTATAAAAAAGCTATTTCATATTTTGATAAAGATAAATATAAACTGGTAATTTTTTCTGATGATATTGAATCTTGCAAATGTACAGGTGTTTTTGATGGTTATGATATACACTTTATGCAAGCTCATTCTGCTTCTCTTGATATGTACATTATGAGTTTATGTGACAATAACATAATTGCAAATTCTAGCTTTTCATTTTGGGGTGCTTTATTAAACAAAAATAAAAACAAGAAGGTTATTTGTCCTCATGATTTTGTAGGTCAAAGTTCACCTGAAAATTTATATATAAATGGTAACTGGTATCCAGAGGAATGGATTGCATTATGAAAAAAATAGCCTTTTGGAATAATTATACTTGTTTTGCAAAAAATCAGGCATTTAACCCCAATGCTTATGGAATTGGTGAGGATATTGGTTACCCTGTAATATTATTGAAAGAAGAATTATCAAAACTCGGATATATTTTAGAGACATTGGATATGGATTCTGTTGATAATTATAAAGCAGTAATTTTTTCAGATTATCCTAATCCCGATACCTGTTGCGTTGATATAAATACTATTCCTAAAGAAAAACGTTTTTTAATTCTTTCTGAATGTGAAATGATATATAAACCAAATTCAAGAAGAGATTTATTACAGATGTTTTCAAAAGTTTTTTCGTATAATGATGAATTAGTTAGAACTTGTAAATATATCAAATTAAATATACCTAATAAAATAAAAAAACTTGAGGCAATTGGATTCGATGATAAAAAGTTTTCTACATTGATCGCCGGTAATAAAAGTTCTATCGAAAAAGGTGAATTATACAGTGAAAGATTGAATGCAATAAACTTTATGGAAAAAAAACACCTTGCTGATTTTGATTTATATGGAATAAATTGGGATAAAACAATTTATCGGGGATGTAAACTGATTCGAGGATTGAACCATATACCATTTATGCAAAAAATTGGGAAAAAACATAAATCATACAAAGGAAAAATTAATAAAAAATTAGATACTTTAAGCCATTATAAATTCTGTTTTTGTTATGAAAATAGTTGTCAAATCGAAGGTTATATTTCTGAAAAAATAATGGATTGTTTTTTTGCTTCGTGTGTCCCAATTTATTATGGAGCACCAAATATAAGTACTTATATTCCAGAAGATTGTTATATAGATTTCAGAAAGTTTTCTGATTATGAAGAACTATATAATTTTTTGAAATCAATGCCAGAAGAAGAGTATAATAAATACTTAAATTCAATATCTAATTTTTTAAATTCAGATAAGGTATATCCATTTAGTGCTCAAGCCTTTGTTCAAACTTTAATAAAAGAGGTTGTAGAATAAATGAAAGATTTAACAGTTTTTGTTCTAACTCATAACAGAGGAACTTTGCTATTAGATACTTTAGATAGCGTTTTAAATCAGACATGCAACGATTTTAAATTTATTGTTTCTGATAATTCTACTAATGATGAAACAAAAAATCTTCTGAAAAAATTTAACTACATTGAAAAAATTGAATATCGAAAACGTGATAAAGATTATTCTAGTCTTGCTCATTTTAACTTATGCATTTCTGAAGTAGATACAACTTATTTTATATTATTTCATGACGACGATATAATGATGCCAGATTATATAGAAAATATGTATCATGAAATAACTAAAGGTTATGCTGCTGTTGGTTGTAATGCTTATATATTAAATGATAATAAAGCAACAAAAAAGAAATTTTTTCCATACAAAAAAGATAAAATTATTTTTTATGAGGAATTACCTATACAATATATAAAATGCCAAATAGCTCCACTACCTACATATATATATAATAAATCTTTATTACAGGGATTATTGTTTACTAAAGAATGTGGTAAATATAATGATGTTTTGTGGCTTTTAAATATTGCGAAAAAAAATAATTTATTTTGGATTTCAAAACCTTTGATTTATTATAGAATACATAAAGGTCAGGATTCTCATAATTATGATTATGAGAATCAGGAAAAATTAATTAAGAAATATGAAGAAATATTAGGTGCTGAAAATTATTACATAAAAAAAAGCTACCTAGAATTACAATATCAAAGATGTCTCATGATTTATAGGTCATCAAAAAAAATACATAATGAAGATTTAAAAATTCTATTCAAAAAATCAAAATATTTGTTTATAAAATTATTGTTGAAAATTATAATCAGGCGTGTTTGAAATATTCTAAAAATTGAAATGCTTTTAAAAGGAGTTTAATGATGAATATTGCATATTTTCTAAGATTTTGGCCTCAGTTTGGTGGTGGTGAAACGGTAACAAGAGTATTGGCCAATGAATTATGTAAAAGAAATCATTCAGTTTCAATTTATTATTTATGGGATAGAACTTCAGGTGTAGATACAAAATTGGATTCCAGATTAAAGGTCAGAAAAGTCGAAGGTATTTCAAAAACGAATATTCATGGTGTTATAAAAAAGTGTGACTATAAATTAATTGAAGAACAGTTTAAGGATTTTTGTAAACAAGATAATATCCAAATTGTAATAAATCAGTGGATTCCTGCCAACCTTTGCTTAAATATAGTTAAACATTTAGATGTAAAATTAATTACCTGCAATCATGGGATGATAAAGTTTGTTCCTGCAAAATTAAAGACATTAAAAGAAAAAATTTTTTACACAGTTTTTGGTGATAATGCAGGATTTCTTAGAATCTATTGGAAATATAAACCTGCTGTAAAATATTCTGATAGATATGTTTGTTTATGTGAACCTTATGTAAATGATATAATTAAACTATATCATGTTAAAGATACAACTAAAATAATTTCAATTCCTAATCCATGCGCATACGCAGAAAAATCTAAAGATATTATAAATAAAAAACAGAAAGAAATTATTTATGTTGGGCGTATTATAGATATAAAGCGAGTAAATCTTTTGATAGATATATGGAGATCTATACAGGAAAAATCTTTTGCAAAAGATTGGCGTTTTACAATTATAGGCGAAGGTCCTGATTTAGATACAAATATAAAATATGCTAAAGAGACTAATTGTGAACGTCTAAGTTTTGAAGGTTTTAAAAATCCAGAAGAGTATTATGAAAGAGCATCTTTATTTGTTTTTGCTTCATGCCAGGAAGGATGGGGACTCGTTTTGGTTGAAGCTCAAATTCATGGCTGTGTACCAATTGTAATGAATTCGTCGCCATGCTTTCAGTATATAATAAAAGATGGAGAAAGCGGATTTCTTGTAAAAGATAATGATATAAATGCTTTTTCTAAAACCTTAGAAAAAATTATGACTGATTCAAATGAACGCAACAAAATTGCTGTTAAGTCAATGAATTCTGCAAAAAAATTTCTTGCATCAAATATTGTTCTAGAATGGGAAAAGTTATTTAATGATTTGGTTAATCAGTAATATTTTCAACATACGTAATACTGGAAAAGACCTTTCATACATCTTGCCTGATGATATTCCAAAAAAGTAAGTATGTTTTAATACACCCCAGTCAGATTCAATTATGTTGCGTTTTCGCAAGTGTTTCCGCTATTCCAGTATCATAAGCCTGTACATATTCTGCCGTGTTGCTGCATAAATCAATCGTTTGGACACTTCAGGTATTGAGTCTGCAACCATCCAAAGGCAGGGAGGATTTATTCTTCTAAGTACCTGACTATTTTCCAGCTTTGCAGTGAAATTTCAAAGCAAAACTGATGCTCCAGGGGATAGCGGTTCAACGGTCCCCGATCCAGCGTCCGTCGATGTCAAAATAATTCCCCTGCGTGTTGAAGGACGGGTGCCTTGTGTCTTTTTCCGAGAGCAGAGGTGAAAATCCCTGCATTGCGGATTCCCAGTCTATGCATAACACAGAATCGTTCCAAATAATTCCAGCCTCATCTTCCGGGTGGTAGAAGTCCGTGCATTTATATGCGGAGACTGCAGTTTCGCTAAGCACGCAGAATCCGTGGGCAAATCCTTCCGGTATGTAGAACTGGTTTTGCTTTTCAGAGTCAAGAATCACTCCGTGGTATTTCCCGAAAGTGGGGGACTCCATTCTCAAATCCACAGCCACGTCATAAACCCTGCCTTGAACAGCCCTCACAAGTTTTCCCTGCGGATGCCTCTTCTGAAAATGAAGCCCACGAAGCACTCCTCTAACTGAAGAAGACTGGTTGTCCTGCACGAACCTCATCTTCAATCCCGCCTCGAAAAAATCCCTTTCATTGTATGACTCGAAAAAATATCCTCTTCGGTCTCCAAACACACAGGGGCTGATCTCGTACAATCCTTTTATCGGACATTCTGCAAAAGTGAACGGCATTTCTAGTTCCTCGTCGCTATGTATTCCAGATATTCCCCGTAGGCCGTCTTGTATTCTGCGGCAAGTCTGAGCATCTGAGTTTTGTCTATCCATCCGTTGTAGAATGCAATCTCCTCTATGCAGCTTACGAACATTCCCTGCCGCTTCTGTATTGTGGCGATGAAATTCGATGCCTCAAGAAGTCCGTCGTAGGTTCCCGTGTCAAGCCATGCCATTCCGCGTCCCAAAAGCTCCACATTGAGTTTTCCCTTGTCAAGATATGCATTGTTGACCGCTGTTATCTCAATCTCGCCTCTGGCGGACGGTTTCACATTCTTTGCAATATTTATCACTGAATTGTCATAGAAGTACAGTCCCGGAACCGCATAGTTTGATTTCGGATGTTCGGGTTTTTCCTCAATGCTCAGAACCTTTTTGTTTTCATCGAATTCAACCACACCGTATGCCGTAGGATTTTTTATCGAATATCCGAATATTACGGCCCCTCCGTTCTTTTCCACCTTTAACTTCGCATCGTTCAAAACAGGCGTGAATCCCTGTCCGTAGAAGATGTTGTCCCCAAGAACCAGAGCGACTGAATCATTTTCTATGAATTTTTCACCTATAATAAAAGCGTCGGCAAGTCCTCTGGGCTTTTCCTGTACAGCATACTCAAAGTGCATTCCAAGCCATGAGCCGTCCCCGAACAGTTCCCTGAAAAGTCCTATGTCTCTCGGAGTCGAGATTATGAGCACCTCTCTTATGTTCGACAACATAAGCACACTGAGCGGGTAGTAAATCATCGGCTTGTCATAGAGAGGCAGAATCTGCTTTGACACGGCCTTTGTGATGGGAGAAAGCCTTGTTCCGGATCCGCCTGCAAGAATAATGCCTTTCATTTTCAACGCCCCCTTTGATTATCTAATTCAGTCTGCAATTATAGCATGATTCCGTTTACTTGACAATCATAGTTTCCTGTTATAAAATCGTGTGGATGAATTTTGGAAGTGATTTATGAAATCTGTCACGGTAGGAATCGCAACATACAACAGAAAATCCATTCTCACGAAAATGGCGGCCTCCTTTTATCTTTCGAATCTGAGCGGTGCGGAAGTGCACGTGCGTGTCTATGACGACTGCAACACCGAAAGCCTACAACAAACTGTGGTATGCGCGCAATAAAAAATGAAAGGGCTCGTTTATGTCTTCTAAAAAGAGAAAGCTTGTATTGATCAACGGTGAATCCTGGTGTCACAATATGACAGGCATCGAACGCACCGCAGTTGAGGTCACGAAGTTTTTGGACACTCT
>CAMNGG010000170.1 GCA_946537975.1 uncultured Treponema sp.
ATTTAATCATGTTAAAGATGACAGTAGGTGAATTAAAAGCGCAGTTTTCAACTGTGATTGATGAAGTGAAAAAAGGTAACTCTGTAGAAGTTCTCTATGGGCGTTTAAAGAAGCCACTGGCGGTTATTTCGCCGGTTGGTACAATTGAAAAAAAGAAACGCCGGATACCTGGCCTTTGGGTTGGAAAAGGTGAACTTACAGAAGTAGGTGATGGAAAAATTACCCTTGAGGAATTTTTTGGCGTTAATTCATTGGATGAGGTAAAACCAATAATAATATGAAATATTTATTAGATACTCACACATTCTTATGGTACTTATTAAAACCTGAAAAGCTTTCTCCAAAAGTTTTAGATATCATCAATAACGAAGATACTGATATTTATGTAAGTACAACATCAGTTTGGGAAATTGCAATTAAGGTTCAGATTAACAAACTTTCACTCGGTAATATTTCTGTATATCATATTCCAAATGTAATAAAGCAACTAAATTTTACAGCAATAAATCCTGATATTTATGATTATGTTTCTTTTACTGATCTTGTAACAAAAGAAAACCACCGGGATCCCTTTGACCGCATGTTAATTCATACAGCCATTCGGAATAACCTGGTGGTCTTAAGCTGCGATGCCTCCTTCAAACAATACGAAGAAAACGGCCTGCAGCTATTGTGGGATTAAATTATTTTTGCAAGAGACGGAAGGTACCTTTAATCTCGTACTTAGTTCCAACCCATTCCGGATTCATGTCGGCCGGGTTTTCGGTGTTGTAAGCAACTCCGAAGTCATCTGCATCTGTCGGAACCTTGCCCTTTGCAAAGAACTTTTCTGTAAGCTCAATGTAATAAGCCACAACATTATCTGAAGAGTCCTGAGCGGCAAGAGCCTTAAAGTCTGCAAGAGCACCAGCATAATCACCGGCTTCAAACTTAGTCAGTGCTGCTTCCCAGTCTGAAAGATACTTGAGTTTAGCATCATCAGCATCTGCCTTAAAGCCAACCAGCTCATAAAGGCGGATAGGTGTTTTTACATTTACTACCTGAACACGGTCAAGGCTGCGAACAAGGAATTTGTCCGAAAGCTTTACGCGGGTTGCTTCGCTTATCAGTACACCGCCTGTATGATACTGCTTGTTTACACCTTCGAGGCGGGCCGCAAGGTTTACGTTGTTACCCATCATAGTGTAGTTCTTCTTGCTGTCTGAACCCATGTAACCGGCAATCATTTCGCCTGAGTTCAAACCAATGCGGGTAAAGATTGTACGTTTGTTGGCAACCATAATCTTAAAGGCATCGTAAAGATCCTGCTCCATATCTTCCGGTTTGTCGCCGGCCGCAACCTCTTCGATGTACTTGTTGATTTCAATTTCAGATTTTTTCATCTTAATTGCGGCTGCACAGGCACGTTCTGCGTGGTCTTCCATCTTAATTGGAGCACCTACAAGAGCGATAATAGCATCTCCTTCGTACTTATCTACCGTACCGCGCTCTTCCATAATGATGTTAGACATCTTTGTAAGATAGAAGTTTAAGAGGGCAACGAGCTGGGCCGCATTCAAAAGCTCGCTGAAGCCGGAGAACTTCTGAATATCTGTAAACATAGCCGTCATTTCTACACGCTCACCGCCGAGCTTGAAGGAAGAAGGGTTTGCAACGATTTCGGCAACTACTTCCTTTGAAAGACACTGGCTGAAGGCACCGGTAATAAACTTCTTGTCTTTTGAAGTTGAAATAAGATTCAAAACGGTAATAGCAATAAATGTAACCGCAAGCGAAATTGCAGGAATTGCAGTTCCAATGTAAATCTTAGTTAATATATAGAAGAGAAGTAAAATAATAATTGCAGAAACTTCAAGTAAACCACCAATTATCAGCTGACGACCAGTACTGTTGATTTTTTTAGAAGCAAAACCGTAGCCAAAGCACAAAAGAACCGCAATGATTACAGAAATCCACCATGGTGAATCAATTACAAAGTCGCCGGAAAGCAGCTGGTTCGCAATAGTGTAGTGAACACCTGGGTTAGGATACTTTTCTTCATACTGAATCAGACCAAAGTCGGTTGTACTTGTTGCGGAGGTTCCGAAAATACAGAAGGAATTTTTTACCTTATTCTGTACACGCTCGCGGGAAGCTACAAGTTCATTGTAAATTGAACGAACTGTTTCCAGGTTGTAGGAAATATATTCCGCAGTTTCTTCATCACCTTCAACAGATTCAAGCAGCAGGTTTTCTGTATTGCCGAAAAGGAATTTTTTTGCTCCGTTATAGAAGGCTTCCTTGTAGGCAAAATAATCGTCGTAGGTTACACCAGAATCATCATCTTCCGCAACAAGAGAGTCGTGGATAAAGCCCGAAGCGGCATCGTAATATTCGAAAGGAAGATCGTCTTCCCAGAAGCTGAAGAAGCCGTTTTCGTTAAGCTCTTTAAGGCTGTTTACCAGATCTTTTTCCAGCAAAAGAATTCGGTAGGCAGACCAGAGGGTAATTGCTTTATAATCATAATAACTCTTTTTAGGATATTTAATTATTACAGAACCGTCCTGGGCGAGAGGAATCTTGAGGTCTCTGGTTCCGTCCTTGAATTTACAGTCTCTGAGAATGATTTTATTGCGGCGAACATCAATGTGTGGGTTTCCAAGATAATTGAGGATTGGAGCAAAAAGCAGCTGAGGATAATAGTTTCCTTTGTACTCAAAAACCAGGTGAAGGCGGCGAAGGTATCCGTCGTTATCTGCCGGAGCGTTTACAAAGCCTGCCTTGTGGGCTTGAAAAAGAAATTCAGAGAGGGCAGGTTCAACACCCTTGTATTTAGGTACCTTTGCATTTTTAGCAACTGTAATATCTTTTAATGAAAGTTCATTTGAAAGATAGTTTTCTGCAACTTCTCCAATGGCAGGGAAGCCGTCGTCGAAGGTGAGGGTAAGATAGGAATTCTGAAAGAACTTAAGGTCGTTTGCAAGAGCCTGGTCAACATCGCGGATAGAATACTGAATGGCAGTTTTGATTCGGTTCTGAACTGAATCCATTACGCCGTTCAAGTCTTCGGTTACATCATAACCTTGGGCTTCCATCAAAAGCCAGGCAACCTGATCATTGAGTTCTTCAAAATCTTCGTCAACATAGTGAGGAAGCTCGCTTTCTACATATTCTTTATTTACCTTTGTCTGAGACTTATCAAGGAAGCTTAAATCGAATACGGCGGCTTCGGCACCAAGGTCTTTCAGAATAACCAGAGTGTCTGCATAAACCTCTCGTGAAAAAGGCCAGGTACCAATTGCATCTACAGATGAGTCATCAATGTTTACCATTAAAACATTATCAGATTCTTCGAGCTTTGGCAGAGCCCGCTGAAAGAGGTCAGCAATTTTATTGTCCAGACTTGTAAAAATAAGAAGTGAACAAACAACAACAGAAATAAAAGGAATTAACAGGAATGAATACTTTTTCATTTTTTCTCTCTCTAAAATAGTGTCATCCCGAACTTGTTTCGGAATCCCATGTCATCCCGAACTTGTTTCGGGATCCCAAAAGATAGATGCTGAAACAAGTTCAGCATGACGTCTTACAATTATTGCATGACGTTTTTCTAAAAAAAAATCCTGTGCCGGAAAACCGAAACACAGGATTTTGATTCTTTAATTGGGCTTGATTACTCTTCCCAGCTATAGTCTTCTTTTGCTTCACTTGCGCGTGAAGATGCAGTAACTACAGACTTGCTTGTTTTGCTTGAATCAGCAGCAACTGCAGAGTTCTTAAGTGAAGAACCCTTCTTGATTCCAGAGTTACCAGTTGAAGCAACTGCAGTAAGACTTTCGATAGTTCCCTTCTGCATAGCTTTGATGTTGATTTTTGAACCATCAAGTGAAAGAACGAGTGTAGAATTAACACCAGTCTGAATTACAGTTGAAGCTGGCAATTCCTGTCCTGCTTCTACAGCAACCCACTTTCCAGGTGCAGATTCATAAGTTACTTTACCTGTAAATGACTCTACCTTGTAACCAGCAGCAAACAAAGAAGAGGCAACAAACATTGCAAAAGCCGCACAAACTAAAACCTTAAGTTTTCTCATAGTAATCTCCGAGTCGGTTTCATTGAAACCGTAGTACTTTTGATATAGTTCTTCTTACAATAAAGAACATACATATTATCTATCAAAATGGTATGTTTGTCTAGTATTTTTTTTTATTTTTTTTTCCTCTTGAAGATTACGCCTTTTCAGTTATAATGATGATATGGCAGATGATGTAAACAGAAGTGCGTTCGATAAACTTGTGGCCGGAATGGATTCTGAAGAACGCAGTAATATGCTTGAAAAAATTAGTCAGTCATCGGTTTCTGTTTTACAGCTTTCTGAAGATGAAAATAAAATTCCCGAAAAAAATGTTTCTCTGCATATACGCTTTAAGGGCGAGTCTGCTTTTTACAGACTTTTGCTCTGGTTCCGCAGTTTAATAGAAAAGAAAAATCCGGAAAAAATTTATAATGAAGATGTGCTTGCATCAATGGCCCGCAGAATTAACCGCGATCATCCGGGAATTTTAAATCATAAAAATGGGCTTCTGGATTCAGTTTTTTATGAGCACCTGAAATCCTTAAAGGCAGCGGCAGAATTTTTTAAGCCGTATTTTAATATGATAGATGAAAATCCGGGAGATTTTTATGTTTTCTTAAGCTCCTTTGTTGCTCCCGAGCTTTCTGATTTAGTGACAGCCGAAGCCGATCCTTTTTCTCTTTCTTTTGATACGGAGCCAGAACCGGAAGTTAAAAACAGGCTTCTGAAAAATCTTGATGATATTCTGAAAAATATTGATGGCGGAATAAAAAGCAGCCTTTACAGTGCGGTAAGCTCGGTTAACTGGCTTCGTCAATTTACAAGGCTTCCTTATATTCATTTTACTTCGCAATTTACAAATCTTACTCTTAATTCTTATACCTGTCCTTATCGTAATGCAGTAAATGATTTTGATTATTTTGCTGCTGTTTTTTCCAATGTAATGTCTGTACAAAACGAGGTGCTTGAGGCAATGCTTTTGTTCAGTCAGCGCAAGGAGCTTACAAAAAATGCTCAGGATAAAGACATTGAGCGGACAATAAAAGAATTTATTGCAAAGGCTAACCAGTGTCTTGGAGCACTCCAGATGTTTATTACAAGTGTTCCGATAATCAAGGTTGGAAAAATCATTAATGCTGATTATGACTGGCTTCCCGGTAATATAGATGGAGTGGAGGGCTGGTTTCCGAATTTCCGCAATCAGTGGCGAAAAATTATTGAGGTGCGCTGGGGCGACTGGCTCCGCGAAAGAAAAAAGAAAAATCTTGAAACCTATCTCAGCAATGACTTTGGCCTTTTTGAATTCCCGACCTTAAAGTACCGGCCATGGCAGGCTCTCTGGCTTCGTGTTCCTTTTGCCTGTGAGCTTACCGGCGGTTTCCTTTCCTGGTTCTGTGAAAACCGTTACGAAGAAATGATGCCTTATCTGAATGAGGTAATGATGGAAGGTGTTTTTATCCGTAATGAAAACAGAATTGAATATTCTGAAGGCTTAAATCAGTTTGTTCAGGCTAACAGCCAGATGAAGGAGCTGCTGGACCGTCTTGCACCTGAAGGGGAGTATGGTGCTCAGTTTGATGAATTTGCAACAAGTCGTATCCGTTCTTTCCAGGTGCAGAATCAGATTGATTCTATGATGGCCACTACGGAATCTGAGATTCGTGAATGCGTAAAGAAATTTACAAAAGGCTCAAAAATGATGGATAAGTGTCTTTCTGCAATTTTGACTGATGAGCACGATAAGGCTCACGATGGTTTGCAAAATATTTCTTCGATTAAGGGACATCATAACCGCGAATGGCGGGATTCTTTGAGAGTTTGCTGGGAAGTTTTGAAAAAAGCTGTTTATTACCTTTCTGAACTGGAGCCTATTGATGCCGCAACTGTGCAGGACTAATCAAAGCATGAAGCAGGCTGGAGATATGTTCGAGTTCTTTGAGTTTCGCTGTGCCGGAAAAGTAGTGCAGGGAGCTCCCGTTTGCGGACTTACACTTTGCGCGGCCGGCAGTATGCGTTTTCGCTGGAATGAAGTAAATCCTAACCGAAGTGCGGTGTTTGAAGCTCTCGAAACCACCGGTCAGCTTGTTCCCGTTCAGTTAGATCACACTCACATAGTTTACGATGTTCATGAGGCCGGCGACACCGCAGAAAAAATCGGGGACGGAATAATTACTGCAAACCGCAGCCTGATTCCAAGCGTTACAGTTGCAGACTGCATGCCCCTTTATTTGTATGATCCTGTTACAGGAGTTTTTGGCATTGTACATTCCGGCTGGAAGGGTACGGGAATTATTGTGGATGCTATTAACCTTGCTGCCCGCAATTATGGTGCCAGGGTCTCTGACTTCTGCGTAGTGCTGGGACCTCATATAAGAGACTGCTGTTATATAGTAAATAAAGAGAGGGCAGACTGGTTTTCTGAAAATTTTACTCCGGACTGCCTTCGTCCTCTGGAGGCTGGAGTAAAAGTCGACTGGAATACTGGGGGAGGGCCCCTTTACCGTCTCTCTCTGGAAAAGGCAAATCTTGCGGCAATAAAAAAAGCAGGTGTTCCGGATGAAAATATCTGGGTTCATCCTGCCTGCACCTGCTGTACAAAAAACGCTGCCGGTAATTTTATCTATGGTTCAAACCGCCGCGAAACAAGTGCGGCCGGTCAGCCAGATAAGTTTACCGTCCAGGCCGCCTTTGTAAAATATTAAAGCGGAATATTTCCGTGCTTCTTTAATGGCTTGTTTGTAAAAATCTTTGTTTCCAGGAAGTCGAAGCTGGCAACAATGCGCTTACGGGTTTCTTCCGGCTGAATGATTTCTGTGATGTAACCGCGTTCTGCCGCAATATAAGGAGTCATAATTTCGTTCTTATATTTTTCTGAAGCAGCCTGAACCTCTGCGGCCTTGTTAGGATCCTTAAGCTCTTTTGCGAACAAAATCTCAATAGCACCTTCTGCACCCATTACGGCAATTTCTGCCTTTGGCCATGCATAGACAAAGTCTGCACCAAGGTGCTTAGAACACATAGCAATGTAAGCTCCACCGTAAGCCTTGCGCAGAATTACTGTAAGCTTAGGAACAGTAGCTTCGCTATATGCGTAAATTACCTTTGCACCGTGGCGGATAATACCCTTCTGCTCTTCCTGAGGTCCCGGGATAAAGCCAGGTACATCAACAAAAGTAAGAAGCGGGATATCAAAGCTGTCGCAGTAGCGGATAAAGCGGGCAATCTTATCAGAAGCATCGCAATCAAGAACACCGCCCAGTCCTTTAGGGTTGTTAGCGACAATACCAACTGTACGGCCTTCAATCTTACCAAAACCGACTACACAGTTTACGGCAAATTCCTTCATAATTTCGAGGAAAGAATCTTCGTCGATTACGCAGTTGATTACTTCGCGAACATCATAGCCCTGGCGTGGATTTTCAGGAAGGATTTCCTTGATTTTCTTTGCGGCTTTCTTTTCGTCGAACTTGAACTTTTCGTCTGCTACAATCTTGTCTCCAAAATAGTGAGGAATGTAGTCGAGCAGGCGGCGAACTGTTTCATAACATTCATTTTCTGATTCGCAGCGGAAGTGAGATACACCAGATTTTGTTGCGTGAATGTTAGCTCCACCTAAATCTTCTGCAGAAATATCCATGAACATTACAGACTTAACAACCTTAGGTCCTGTAATGAACATCTGTGTTACCTTATCAACTGTAAAGATAAAGTCTGTGATTCCAGGTGAGTATACGGCACCACCGGCACAAGGTCCGGCAATAATAGAAATCTGAGGAATAGCACCAGAAGCGCGAACGTTCTGATTGAATACGTTACCGTAACCGCCAAGGGCTTCTACACCTTCCTGAATGCGGGCTCCACCCGAGTCGTTAATTCCGATTACAGGACAGCGGGCATCAATTGCCATTTTTGTAAGGTCGGCAATCTTGCGGCCGTGCATGTGGCCAAGAGAACCGCCCTGAATTGTAAAGTCCTGTGCATATACAGCAACCTTACGTCCGTTTATTTTTCCAAAGCCTGTGATTACACCATCATAAGGAATATCTTTTTTGTCCATTCCAAAGCTGGTACAGTTATGTTTTACACCCTGATAAGTCTCTACGAATGTTCCCTTATCGCAAAGTGCATTGATACGCTCAATAGCGTGAAGCTTGCCCTTTGCGTGCTGTTTTTCAACATTATATTCCATGTTTAACCTCGTGAGTTTATTATGACAAAAAACAAAGATTTGTCAAGTTAGGATGCCTAGAAACCAAGTGCGGCGTAGGGATGTGCCTGGTCGTATTCTATACGGTCTTTTTCCCTCTGCAGGGCCGAAGCCTCCGGAAGCCACTGATATTTGCTGCGCAATGCTTCTGCGGCCGGAATTACCTGACCATCAGTTTTCTTAAGCTCTGCGAAATAGTCATTTTTGAACTGCTCACAGTCTACGTTCTGAGGCTCGTTACTGTTTTCTTCTATTTTAGTAATAAGCCAGCGGTTCTTTTTCCAGGTAAGAGTGATTGTTGCAGTGATTTTATCAGCCATATAATCAACCTCTTCGCCTTCTGTATAAATCAGATAGTATTCAATCTTGTGAACAGAGGAGCTGCCATCCTGCAGGGTAATGCTGCCTTCCCGGGTAAGAGGAGCGGCCTTTTCATTTCTTTTATGAAGCTGCTCAACATGTTCTGCGGGCTTGTTATCAATTGTAAGATTTGTAATTCCGTAAATGCCGGAACGTTTATATTTTGCTTCATCTGTAATAAAGAAAAGCCAGTTTGCAGGGTAGGCAAAACCATTATCACCGCCACCATAAGCCATTCTCTGCTTGTGCATTACATAAATACGGCTCACCATATCTGAAAACATACCGGCCGATTTACCTTCGCTGAATTCCGAAAGAAGCATTGTGTCCTTTTCGTTTACAGCGTTCATAAAGGCTGATATTGTCTGTGTTGAAGTCAGTCCGATAGAAGTATAATCTGAGCCACGCGATTTGACAGTATTTATGATGATTACAGTTACAATAACTGCGAGAGCTGAAATAACCGCAATTGTTGTAGAATTTCTTTTCAGCTTTCGTTTAGTGTTTATTTTTGAATCATGCGATCTTTTGTAAGCGGCAACCTTTTCCTCAAAGGCTGAATCGCTGCCGTTTTTTGCCTGCTCTTCACTGAGCTTCCAGGCAGCTTCCAGCTTTTCGAGAGGGAAGTCTGCGGTTGGGCGTAAATCTTCGCTTGCCTTTCCTTTTTTCTTTTTGCCCGGAACATTTACAGCCGTAGAGTTTAGCTTTAAGCCTTTGTTTATTGCCTGTGCGAGCTCGCTGTCTATTCCGTTTACGCAGTATTCAACAGGAAGAAAATTGTTGTCAAAAATATCTGCATTGCGGGCAATCGGGTCTAAAGCGGAAAAGGCAAAGTTTTTTGTAAGAAGTTTATAGCAGATGGCGGCGCGTTCAAAGCAGATTGCGGGCAGTTCTTTGATTGATTCATTTAAGTAAGCTCTCTGCTGAACAAGGGCTTCTTCTGCGGTAAGAGTATTTGCCGCATAGTCAAAAAGTGTTTCCGGTGCAAAAAGAACCTTGTCGCCGTCTACCATTATTCCTCCGGCTCCTACCATTGGAATCTGGTTCCCGTTCTTTGCGGCAGAGGTGAGGGCGGTACAAACGGCGGAAACAGCCTGATAAGCCTTTTCTCCGCCTTCTGCAAGCAGGTCGGCAAGGGTGCGGGCCTGATGCTCCAGCGGATTTCTGGCACAATAGAAAACGAGTCGTTCAGGCCTTCCGTTCTTTTCAGAATCGTAGGATTTTACATCCTCAAAAGTCCATTGACGAAAGTTTTTGCCGTCAAAAAGAACACCTTCCTGGTTCAGAACCGCATCGTGGGCAGTCTTTCCAAAGGTGTACTCATCCAGGTTTGTGTTTAGTCTAAGCTCTCCGTTTTCTATTGTTAGTAATGTCATCGTTTTCCGTCCGCTCCGTAGAGATAATTAAAGTAATCCATCTTTGTGCTGTAGGTAGCAGGGTAGTCCTTAAGATTCTGCTTGTAAGATTCCATGCTCTTCCAGAAGGTATAGAATTCAATGTCCTTGTTGTAAGCAGCAGCGTAAATTGCGGCAGCCTCGGCATCGGCAGCACCCTTAATTTCCTCAGACTTGCGGTAGGCTTCAGAAGCAATTGTACGCTTGTCGTTTTCAAGGCGTCCAAGCCATTCTGCTTTTTTACCTTCACCAAGGGAACGGTAAGCCTGTGCAACCTGATTTCGGTCCTTAATCATTGAGTTGTAAACTGATTCATTGAGTTCGTCAGAATATTTTACCTGGCGAGGAACAATGTCTAAAAGTTCAATTCCCCAGCCGCGAACCTCGTTCTGGGCCTTTTCTGTCATCTGCTTGCAGAGAACGCTACGGCCTTTTGTTACAACTTCGTTTACTGTGTCCGCATTTACCAGCTGGTCGATTTCCTTTGTTTCTTCATCCTTTTCAACATTGTCGTTTTTTCGCTCGTTGATGATGTTAGAAGAACGAACAATTTCGCTCATACGGTTCTGAGTAATAACAGTGCGGCATGAAGAATCTACGATATCAGAAAGCTTATTGTAAGCATTGTCCAGAGTCTGGAAGTTCTGATAGAAGGCAACCGGGTCTGTAATGCGCCATCTTGATGTAGTATCTACTATTATATACTGATTTTCTTTGGTGGTGATGCTCTGTGGGTCGCCGTCAAGAGAAAGAATCAGCTTTGGATATTCAATTACATGGTCCAGAAATGGCACCTTGATGTAAAGACCTGCTTCTTCGTGAGAATCAACAATCTTGCTGAAGCGGGTAATTACAACCTGCTTTCCTTCGTTTACGATATAGAAAGGACCGGTGAGCACAAAGAGAATAAATAAAATCACAAGGGCTATAAGCCAGCCGATAAATCTTTTCATTGCTTTTGTCATTTTTCTGCCTCCGTCCTAGTCCTTAAGATTTTTTACAGGTACAAGATTTTCAAGCTCGCTGTCAATCAGCTCAGGCTTGGTCTCGCTGCCAAAAATCTCTGCCATAGTTTCAAGATAAATACGCTCTTTTGTAGCACGTGGAGCGCGCTTGTATTCCTCGTAAACTGCGTTGAAGCGGGCAACATCACCCTTTGCCATATTTACACGCTCAGAAGCATAACCTTCTGCAACCTGAATCTGGCGGTCTGCTTCACCCTGAGCCTTAGGAATTTCTTTGTTATACTCTTCCTTACCTTCGTTGATAAGGCGCTTCATATCCTGGCTTGCCTTGTTTACGTCTTCAAATGCAGCCTGAACTTCTACAGGTGGAACTACGTTCTGGAACTGAACTGTTGTAACGTTAATTCCAAGTCCAAGGGCCTTAAAGTTTTCGTTCATCTGCTCCTGGGCAAGGTTCTGGATTGTAGAACGGTCGGCGCTGATTACGTCGAAAATTGCACGGTCACCAACCAGAGTGTTGATTACCGAGCGGGAAATGTCGCGGATTGTCTGTTCACGCTCGTAAACGTTGAAAAGCCACTGGCGCGGGTCAACAACCTTGTACTGAATAACCCATTCAACATCTACTATATTAAGGTCGCCTGTGAGCATTTCTGATTCTTCGGCAATATTGTTTTTATACTCATTGTTGCGGCCTGATTTAATTGTCTTAAAACCAAACTGCTCGGCGCGGAGAGTTTTAATATCAACATTGTAGTTTTTGTCGATTCCGAATGGCAGCTTTACGTGAAGGCCTGAGCCTACGGTCTGCTGGTATTTTCCAAATCTGGTGATTACCGCATTTTCTGTTTCATCAACTACATAAACACTTGAAAATCCTGCAACTACTGCAAGTGCAAGGACAATCAGCCAGAAAAGCATGGCAGGGCCTACGCTTCTACGCACACGTTTTGCTTTTTTTACTTCTTCGTCAGCCATCTTTCGAAGCCTCCTCTCGTCATTCCGAACTTTTTCGGAATCTAGTTTAAAGATATTAAGTTTGTCAAAAAAAAACAACAAAAAAATCGAAATTAGAGTATAATATTTTATATGGAAGAGAAAACTAAAAAATTACCTAAATCAGAAAAAAAACAGAGTTCACGCAAGGCAGGGCTGGGGACACGACTTCTTCTTCGCATTGTAACAATTGTTGTAATTGCCCTTATTGTTCTTTGCGGCGGATATATTGGCTTCAGACATTTTACCACTGTAAAAACCGAAAGCAAGCTTGCTCTGGTAGACCGTCAGCTTTCCTTCTGTCAGGAACTGGTTACGGCAAAGTACCGTTACAGCGACATAATTACTTTGAAAAAGACGGCCGGTTTTTCTAAGAGCTACAGCATTATTAAGTATACGGGGCTGGTGCGGGCAGGGCTGGCAGATATAACTGATGTTTCTTACAGTGTCTCCCTCGACGGAAAAACAATAACGCTTAACGTGCCTGCGGCAGAGGTGCTGGGGAACGAGATTGTGAATCAGAGTGTTTTCGACGAAAAGCAGAGTGTTTTTGTGCCGATTTCTACCCAGGAAATTTTTAATGAAATAGAGCGCGCCAAGACCGAAGCGTTAGAAGAAATGATTGCCGAAGGAGTGCTCGAAGATGCTCGCACATACGCTGTACGTATAATTACTCAGTTCATGCTTGCCCTGGGGTTTGAAGAAGTAAGAATAAAATAAACAGTTTACTGATAGAATTCTGAGATATTTGCCGAATAATTGTGGGACGCAGGCAAAAAGAATAAGGGGGGACCCTGCCAACGCAGGCGCTGGCGAAGCCACAGCGCCAAGTGAATGGTGGGGGGATAACTTATTTTTTTGCCGTCGCTGGGACCCGCAATTATTCGGCATAAATCACAAATTTTTACTTGAATTCAGAAAATCTTTTTGATAATTTTATTCTTATGTCTACAATCAGAAAACTTACTCATGGCCTGAGTAAGAAGTATATCATCAACACAATTCTTTCGCCCTTAGTTATGATAGGCGAAGTTGTGATGGAAGTAATCATTCCATTTATCATGGCCAGAATTATTGACGTTGGAATTGCGGGAAAAGACCTGCCTTTTGTTGCCAGATACGGCGCAATTATGATTGGGCTTGCGGTTATCTCCCTTACCTGCGGAATGCTTGGTACCCTATTTTCTACCGTAGCGGCCCAGGGCTTTGCCTGCACACTGCGCCAGAGACTCTATCAGAAAATCCAGAGCTTCTCTTTTGCAAATATCGACCGCTTCAGTACAGCCTCTCTTGTAACCCGTCTCACAACAGACGTTAATATGGCCCAGAACGTTTACCGCATGGTAATTCACATGTGTGTGCGTTCTCCCTTCATGCTTATAGCCGGAACCATCATGGCCTTTAGAATGAACTCTCAGCTGGCCCTGCTTTTTTTGATAGCGATTCCGGTAATTGTGATTTCTATATTGATTATTTCAAATCTTGCCCATCCACGTTTTATGGCAATGCTTAAGAAGTTCGATGCCCTTAATGCCGCCATTCAGGAAAACCTTATTGGAATCAGAATTGTAAAGGCTTATGTCCGCGGCGATTTTGAGGAAAAGAAATTCCGTAAGGCCGCCGACGATGTGCGCCGTGCCCAGGTGCATGCCGAAAAGCTTATCATCTTTATGATGCCGATTATGCAGCTGGTAATGTATCTTTCAATGATTGCCGTTATGTGGTTTGGCGGTCGTCTTGTTGTTGGCGGCACAATGCTCAGCGGCGAGCTTATCAGCTTTTTTACTTATGTAACTCAGGTACTTTCTTCTGTGATGATGCTTGGAATGTTCTTCGTTTCCTTCGTAATGGTCCAGGCTTCTAATCAGCGAATTGTTGAGGTCTTAGACGAAGTGCCGGATATTACAAATCCGGAAAAGCCTGTTATGGAGGTTCGCGACGGTTCAGTTATTTTTGATAAGGTTGATTTTGCCTACGGCAAGCGCGAAGATAACTGCATTCTTAAAGATATCAATCTTGAAATAAAGAGCGGCCAGGTTGTTGGAATTATAGGCTCTACAGGTTCTTCAAAAACTTCCCTGGTTTCTCTTTTGCCTCGTCTTTATGATGTATTGAAAGGTTCTGTTAAGATTGGCGGCGTTGATGTCCGCGACTACGACATTACAGTTTTGCGAGACAGCGTTGCCATGGTGCTTCAAAAAAATGTTCTCTTCAGCGGTACAATCAAAGAAAATCTGCGCTGGGGAAATGCAGAAGCTACAGACGAAGAAATTATTGCTGCCTGTAAAGCCGCCGATGCTGACAGCTTTATCTCTTCCTTCCCGGAAGGCTACGATACAATGCTGGGCCAGGGCGGTGTAAATGTTTCGGGTGGTCAGAAGCAGCGCCTTTGTATTGCGCGGGCACTTTTGAAAAATCCAAAGATTTTGATTCTTGATGATTCAACCTCTGCTGTTGATACCGCAACTGAAGGCCGCATTCGGGGGGCTCTCAAAGAGCTTGCGCCAGAGACTACTAAAATCATAATTGCCCAGCGCATTTCTTCGGTAAAGGATGCAGATATGATTGTAGTTCTTGACGAAGGAAGTATAAGCGGAATTGGAAAACATGATGAGCTTTTGAAATCAAATCATATTTACCGCGAAGTATTTGAATCTCAGCAGCAGGGCAGTGGAGATGCCGACCTTGCAGAAGAAGCAGAAGGGGGTAATGCATAATGCCACCAGTAAGAAATAAAGGCTTTGCCAAACCAAAGGATGCTAAAAAAACAATCGGCCGCATCCTGCAATATATGGGAAAATTCAAGGCCCTCTGGCTTGTAGTTTTTCTTTGTGTACTTGTAAGCTCTGGTGCATCGGTAATCGGAACCTATCTGATTAAGCCGGCACTTAATAATTATATAATTCCTTTGATTGGAAAGCAGAATCCGGATCTTTCGGGCTTTGCAAGACTGCTGCTCGGCGTACTTGCCCTCTTCGGTCTGGGAGTGCTTGCTTCCTGGTGTAATTCCCGCCTCATGATTTATATTTCTACGAACCTGCTTTATAACGTTCGCTGCGATTTGTTCAGCAGACTGGAAAAGCTTCCTATCAAATATTATGATGCCCATACTCACGGCGAGCTTATGTCCCGCTTTACAAACGATACAGATGCCTTGCGTGAAATGATGAGCCAGACAATTCCTCAGCTCTTTTCTTCTATTTTAACTGTAACTGCAGTCTTTGTTATGATGCTTACTCTGAGCCCTATGCTCACAATCATCATGCTGCTTACTATGTTTTTGATTACGCTGAGTATGGCCGCTGTTGGAAAACGTTCTGCAAAAGCCTTCCGCGAAAATCAGAAATGTATTGGCGAAATGAACGGCTTTATAGAAGAAATGGTTGAAGGTCAGAAGGTTGTAAAGGTTTTTAATCATGAGCCTAAGGCAATTGAACAGTTTAATCTTTTGAGCGATAACCTGCGTAAAGCCGGAACTGCCGCCATGACCTATGGTGGTCTTATGGGACCAATGATGAATAACTTCAGCCACATGCAGTATGCGGTGGTTGCAATTACGGCCGCTGCCTTTATGATTTTGGGCGAGGGCGGGGTGCTGAGCTTTAACTGGTTTACCGGTGTGATGAATCTTGGAACAATTGCGGCCTTTTTGCAGTACACAAGATCCTTCAGTCAGCCGATTTCTATGATGTCTATGCAGGCAAACTCTGTTCTCAATGCACTTGCCGGCGCGGAAAGAATTTTTGCTGTTATTGATGAAGAAGAGGAAGTTGACCAGGGAAGCTTCAGTCTTGTGAATGCCTATGAAGCAAAAGAAAATGACGGCAAGTTAAAGCTTGTTCAGTCTTATGCCGCAACCGGCGAGTGGGCCTGGAAAAATCCTGCAGACAATTCTCTGCGTAAGCTGGAGGGCGAGGTTGTTTTTGACCACGTAACCTTTGGCTATAAACCGGAAAAAACTGTTCTTCATGATATCTGCATTCACGCAAAGCCTGGCCAGAAGATTGCCCTTGTTGGTTCTACGGGTTCCGGAAAAACAACGACAATAAATCTGCTGTCGCGCTTTTATGATGTTCCGGAAGGAAGCGGGCGAATAACTTACGACGGTATTCCTTTAAATGATATTTCGAAAGCCTCTTTGCGTAAGTCGCTGGGAATGGTTCAGCAGACTACCCATTTGTTCACAGGAACTATTAAAGATAATATACGCTACGGAAATCTTGAGGCTTCGGATGCGCAGATTTATGAGGCGGCAAAGCTTGCCAATGCCGACCACTTTATCCGCCATCTGGAAAATGGTTACGACACTGTAATTACTGGCGACGGTGCAAGCCTGAGTCAGGGCCAGCGCCAGCTCTTAGCCATTGCCCGTGCCGCAGTTGCTGATCCTCCTGTTCTGGTTCTTGATGAGGCAACTTCGTCTATCGATACCCGTACGGAAAAGCTGATAGAAGAGGGTATGGACTCTCTGATGAGCGGCCGAACAACCTTTGTTATTGCTCACCGCCTTTCAACTGTCCGCAATGCAGACGAGATTATTGTTCTGGAACACGGAAACATAATCGAACGCGGTACCCACGACGAACTGATTGCCGCCAGAGGCCGCTACTACTTCCTCTACACCGGCAATAAAATTACGCTTGACGAGTAACGGATCGCGGTGGTTGAGCCTGAATCTCGGTGGTTGAGCCTGAATCTCGGTGGTTGAGTAGGCCGTAGGCCGTATCGAAACCACCCGTCACCCCGAACTAACTACCCGTCACCCCGAACTTGTTTCGGGGTCTTTTTTCATAGATGCTGAAACAAGTTCAGCATAGCGTGTATGTAATAATTGCGTTCTTCATGAAGAACACAATCTTCCGGCAACTTATAAGTTTTTTTTTCATGTGGACTTTGGATTCCACCCGACTTAACAAGAAAATAACTTTGTTAAGTCGGTAAACTACAAATCTTATGCATCTTGAATACAGTTTTTTTACCGACTTAACGTTCCAATATTCTGGTTAAGTCGGTAAACTACAAATCTTACGCATCTTGGATACAGTTTTTTTACCGACTTAACGTTCCAATATTCTGGTTAAGTCGGTAATCTTCAAGTCTTATGCATTTTGAATGCAGTATTCTGCCCGACTTAACGTTCAAATATTTTAGTTAAGTCGGGCAGAATACACTTTTTCTATCAGTGAAATTAAAATATCGTCACCCCGAACTTGTTTCGGGGTCTATTTATTCTTGACACCGTAATTCATTGTGCTAAAATTATAGCAATCTATTATTAAGGAGATATTGATTATGAAAAAGCTTATAGCTTTAGCAGTGGCTGCCGTAATGACAGCAGGTGTCTTCGCTCTGGATCTTGGTGGAATCAAGGGAACCTGGCAGGACAAAAAATGGGATGCAGACTGGACCTTCTCTGCAGATGGAAAAATTGTACTTTCTTTATCAAGCACTGGTGAAGAAATCTACACCTTCAAAGACGGAAGTGTTCAGAATTTCAAGGTAAATGCTGATACTACCGGCGTTTCAATTTCTTTTGACTGCAAGGACACAAATCGTTCTTATTCCTTCAAAAAAGGTCTCACCCTCGATTCAGACCTGGATATGGTCGTAAATCCAGACTGGACAACAGAAGACTACAACACTGTAATCAAATTCAAAAAATAATCAATCTCAAAAAGTAATGAATTAAAAAATAATGAATTAACTTGCAAAAATGACATAATAGTCATATAGTTAACTACACATGCGAAAAAAAGGTTCCTTTTTTTCGCATAAAAACTACCCCGCGCAAAAATCAAAGCAGCGGGACAAAAACAGGAGAATTACTATGAAAATGGTAAAGAAAATTTTGTTGGGAACACTTACAGTAGCTGCAATCTTGGCATTCGCAAGCTGTAAACAGGCAGATGATCCAAAGAAGGCAATCAATGGTTCTGGAAACAATTATTCTATAGATTGGGATAATGGGGAAGATAATGTTTACAGAGCATACAATCCAACTTCATTCAATCATGCAGGTGCTCTTGTAAAAGTAACATTTGAAAAGCCTGATGCCAACAATTTCAGTAAAATGGGTGTAATCTTTAACCTCACTGAAAACTCTGATAAATCAAAGAATTTCTGTATTATCGGTTTAGCAGCAGCTACAGGAGATAAAAACTTTTATGTTTCAAGATTCAGCAATATTACTGACATTCAGGCTTCAAACTTTGGTGCTACAGAAAATGCAGCAACAGGTCCAAGTGAAAAGGTTGAAGTCGGTTTGACTGAGGGTAATAAAATTTCTACTCTTCCAACTGCCGCAGCTGATGGAAGCGTTTCTTATTATGTATATTATAAAGCCTTCCCTAATGGAGCTACAGGAACTAATGGTAAGGGATATTATGAATATGGAATTTACAGCTTCACAGATACCCAGGCTGCAGCCGCAAATGCTATGATGAAAAAAGAAAATACAGCAGAAGAAGCATCTCTGAGCAGATTTCAATCAGAAATTGGTGTTGCTCCATTAAAGAGCGGCACTATTACAGATGCTTTTGATCTTAATAATGGAGCAGTTCCACAGACAAAGATGGCAGTTTATGCAATGATTTCTCCAAAGAAATCTCTTAAAGGAAAGTGGAAGTACCTTGATATGTACAAGGAAGCTGAAGAAATCGAAGAATAATTATTTAGCATAATTCTTTGAAACGAAGCCGCTGGTTCATAACCGGCGGCTTTTTTTAACTTTTTTTCCAAAAAACTGCGTAAAATGATTCAAGTGCCACTATTTATATAGTGTGAAGATTTTATGTCTTTAACACAAATATAATAGGAGATGTATATGGCATTTTGGAACAGAAAGTACAAGGATTCTGTTTTTACAGATTTATTCGGAACAGACAAAACGGGTAAGGAAAACTTTCTTGCCCTCTACAACGCGCTTTCAGGAAA
>CAMNGG010000171.1 GCA_946537975.1 uncultured Treponema sp.
GAAATTAAATGGTATACTATGAGAGACAGACAGGGAAACAGGCTGACGGACAGGCAGAATATTATTTTCATTGATTTGGAAACAATTCGCAAAAAGCTTAATACTCCAGTTTATCTGCTAACTCCGATTGAAAGATGGGGACTGTTTTTCTGTTATGTGGATCACGATAATGAGGCTGGTATTGTTTCAGAAATTATTAAGGAAGAGGCAGGAATTATGGCAGCACAAAAGATTGTAAAAGACATAAGTAAAACAGATGATAACTGGTTTATTCAAAATTCTATCTGGATAGCAAAACGCGATGCTCTTGCCAGAACAGAAACAGCCCGTGAAGAAGGATTGCAGCAAGGGCTAAAACAGGGATTACAGCAGGGTGAACAGAAAAAAGCTGTAGAAGATGCAATAATTCTTATAAAAGAATTCGGGGCAACTCCAGAAGTTGCTGCACAAAAAATGAACGCCTCACTGAAACTTGTTCTCGAAAGATTAGAGCAGGAAAACCAGAGCGGACAGCTGAAGTCTAAGCAAAAAAAATGAAACAGGTATAAAGAATGTATTCACGGGAGTTTAGGGAACCGCCAGAGATTCTGGTTGAGAATGGCAAAGCAAAGTTTGGCTCGTATAGCGGGGTTTCTCCAAAAACTGATATCCGCGGAATGAGGGCACCTTATGCGGGTGTTCCAGTTCCTTCTATTATTTCTAATCTCAGAATTAAAAGCCGTCTGGAATATGTTTTTTCGCTTAAGGATTTTATCGGGCTTTCACAGTTTTATGATTTTAAGGTGATTGGTCTTGGGGAAATCATCTTCTGGAATAAGGAAAGCGGCAAGAAATATGTTTATCATACTATTATGCCTCCCCGCCGTCGTTTTGTTCCTGTTCTTACGGCAAGAGGCATTTGCGCCTGCTACAGAAGCTCCCGTTTTATCAAGATTTCCTGGGGAAGACAACATAAGCACCACGCACTTACCTTTAAGGTTCGTGGAGACAATGCCCGCCCGAATGCAGAGGGCTATGTTTACTCTCCGCTACAGGACGAAATGCATACGGACGCGCTTTTTGTCTGCCCTTCCCCTGCCTCTTCGCGCTGCTCTGCTACCTGGTTTTCTTCTATGAAGGTAAAGGGGCACGTAGCCATAAATGGAGAGCCTGCTGAAGATTCTGAAGGCCTTGGAATGATGGCTTTGAACAGAGCTTACTACAAGTTCCACTCAAAGGCTTCTACTGTCTATGGAATCGGAAAACTTAAAGAAAAAGATATTATCTTCTATATAAAAGCGTCGAATATGGATGCGGCTGATTCTGATTCTTACAACTGCAATGTGCTTGTTGTAAACGGAAAGCAAACTGCCCTGCCGCCGGTTTATATGACTCATCCTTTTGGTATAGACAAAAACTGGATTATACAAGACACTGAAAGCATGGTGGATTTAACGTTTACGCCGCTTTCTGTAAATTCGCGTACTTTAAATCTTATTGCTTTACGAACTAACTATTATACTATGTATGGCACTTTTGAAGGGGTGCTTCTAACTTCTGATGGTGAAAAAATAATTCTTAAAAATTTTCCTGGTCTGCTTCATAAAGGAATGCTCAGGCTTTAGGATGATTTCTGGAGGATACATTATATATGGCTGACAAAATTAACGGAACTGCTGATTGGGCTCCGGGTACTCTGGACAAAACAAGAAAGAATATTGGCGATATCAGTGATAAAGACGCTGCTGTAATGGCTAAAAAGCTGGGCGGCGAAGTTCTGTATGAACGAACTACCAGTGGCGGAGGTGCCGGCGGAAGCAGCAAGGCAGGACGAATTGTTCGACAGCCTTCAGGCGGTGCAGGTGGTGCCGGCGGAAGAAGCGGCGCTGGCGGGGCTGGAGCTTCTGCGGGTGGAATGGGCATGCCGGGAGCTTCTTCGAGACGAAGAAAAGAAGACCTACCTGTGATTCCTAAAAAAGCAGCAAACACTATGGATAAACTGATGATGTCTGCTGAATATAAAATTAAGCCTAACTACGGTATGTTCAATTTTATCCGTTCCTTCCAGAAGAATGGTATGGAAAAAATTATTCCTGATTTTTATCTGTATACGATGAAGCAGGCTACCGAGCACATGGAAGGTTTTATAACTGTAATTAAAACTCTTATTCAGATTGCTCCGGCTACTTACAAAGCAAAAATTGCAAGCGGCACTGAATCAAAATTCAAATTTCTGCGCAATGTTGCGGGCTGGGCTATGCAGCCGATTAAGGTTGAATACGTAAGTCTTCAGGGCATGAACGAAATTATTGTAGCGGATCTGATTCCGCTTGTTCGTGCCATCTATAAACCTCTCATTACTGTTTATTATTTTGGCAATACAAAAATTCCAAAGCTGATTAAAGAGATTTATTCTGATGAGGCGGCTTATCCGGATTCTCCAAAGGACAAGCTTTCTTTGTATGCTAAGCAGGCTATTACTGAATGGCTTTACATTGAAACTGAAGTAATCAAAAAGCTCTACCCTCTTTTGATGCGTATGTGTTCAGACACTTATGAATCTTATCCTACTTTCTTTAATGCAAAGGTTGGTGAGATTTTGAAATTTGTCGGTCTGCACAAATTTGATTTGCTTTTGCCGGAAAAACCAAAAGAGCCTGC
>CAMNGG010000172.1 GCA_946537975.1 uncultured Treponema sp.
GTTTACCGCCGTACAAGAAACGAAATGCCAGCCCGTCTCGAAGAGATTGGCCACGCAGAAGAAGAAGGCGTAAACTTCCGCTTCCTCGAAAACCCTGTAGAAGTACTCGGAAACGAAGAAGGCAAGGTTGTTGGCGTACGCTGTCTCAGCTACGAACTCGGTGAACCAGATGAATCAGGACGCCGCTCTCCAGTGCCAATCCCAGGCTCAGAGCACGATGTTGCCTGCGACGCAATGATTGTTGCTCTTGGAAACGGTTCAAACCCACTTCTTGTAAGCACAACTCCAGGCCTCGACGCCGACAAGCGCGGCCACATCCTCGTAGACGAAAAGCAGGCTACCCACCACGCAAAGGTATGGGCCGGTGGAGACATCGTTCTCGGTGCCGCTACTGTAATCCTCGCTATGGGTGAAGGCCGTAAGGCTGCTGCGGGCATCAACGAGTACCTCGCTAAATAAACGAAAACCCCGGTGGTTGAGTACTCGCGAAGCGAGTGTATCGAAACCACCGCAGCCACATATGTCATTCCCCGGTGGTTCCTGAGCTTGTCGAAGGACTTGACCGGGGAATCTTTTTTTAACATAAAAACAGAAATTTATTTGATTTTTTAGTGTTATATGTTATTATTACCGTATCGGCAAAAAATAAAATATTTGCCGATACGGTAATCTATGAATGATAAATCAATAATATCAGGACTTAATAATCAGACTTTTTCTCGTAATGATCTTTTTAAGGTGGCAGTGTCTTTAGAACAACAGTTTTCACAAACCGACATACGCAATTTATTAGAAAAACTTCTTGCTTCAGATTTAATTGTTCGGGTTGGA
Organism: uncultured Treponema sp.; assembly: GCA_946537975.1. Taxonomy (GTDB): domain Bacteria; phylum Spirochaetota; class Spirochaetia; order Treponematales; family Treponemataceae; genus Treponema_D. The sequence goes on from CAMNGG010000172.1 coordinate 832, forward strand.
AGAAATCAATATCAAAAAAAATCTGAAATCGGTTTTTCAGAATATCAACCTCATTATTCAAAAAAAGCAAAAGAAATAAAAGATATCATATCAAAACAATTTCCATTAATAGACTTTCGTGTATGGGAATTAACGCTATTAAATGAATTTGTTAATCACCAGATTGCACATAATAAAATCTTTGTAGAAGTTGAAAATGATGGAACAGATTTTATTTATCAAACCATATCAGAAAAATATCAAAATGAAGTTTTGTTAAAACCAACATCAGATGAAGTTTACAGATATGGAAAAGATGACGGAATAATAATTCAAAGGCTTGTAAGTGAATCTCCAAGAGGAAGGAATGACAAATATGAAATCACTCTTGAAAAACTAATTGTAGATATGTTTGCAAGTAAACTTATGTCTTCATTTCTCACAAGGGGAGATTATCCAGCTGCTATAGAAGATATGTTTTCAAAATATTATATAGATCAGGTAAAGCTCTTCCGGTATGCAAAGCGACGCAACAAGGCAGATGAAATAAGAGACTTTTTAAAGCAAAAAACAACTGTAAAAATTCATTCGGAGGAAATGCGGTGATAAAAAAAGAAACGTTTACCTTAGAACATATAAATGAGCTGCGCAGCCGCAAGAGTATTAACCTTTTACTTTTAGAACGAAGCATTTATGCCTTAGGATTACTTGAGGCGTTGGCAAGAGTTGGAATGCCGTTTATTTTTAAAGGCGGAAGTTGTTTAATGTTGCTTCTGGAAAGTCCTCGCAGGCTTTCTACAGATATTGATATTATTGTAAAACCTGGCACCGATGTAAAATCATTTATAGAAGAAGCTTCAAAAATCTTTCCTTTTGTTGATGTAAAAGAACAAATTCGGATAGGAAAGAACAACATAGAAAAACGGCATTATAAATTTATTTATGATTCACCAGTTAATAATGAAGATTTCTACATACTTCTGGATATAGTTTTTGATGAATGTCATTATAGTAAACTTATAAGTAAAACAATAAAGAATGAGTTTCTGCTAACAGAAGATCCTTGTCTGGAAGTTTCTGTTCCAACACCGGACTGTATTCTTGGAGATAAATTAACAGCCTTTGCTCCGCATACAACAGGAATACATTTTGGGGAAGATAAAGAACTTGAAATAATCAAGCAGCTTTATGATGTAGCCTGCTTATTTGAGGTTTCTTCTAATTATGAAGACATTTATGAATCTTACATGGCAACGGTAAATGCAGAGCTTGCTTTCAGAGGAATAGAAAATACACCAGAAGATGCTTTGCTAGATACTATTGATGCAGCCTGTTGTGTCATTGGAAAAGGTAAAATAGGAACAGAATATCCGCAGCTATTCAAGGGAATCAAAAGCATTGTTAATCATATTTATAGTGAAAAATACACAGGAGAAACAGCCGCTTTTAATGCATGCAGAATTCTGTATGTGGCTTCATGCATTTTGAAAAATAAGCCGTTAGGAAAGATATCAGATTTCAATTTGTATATAAAAGAAGATATAAGCAAAACAAGATTCAGCAAGCTAAGCTTTATGAGAAAAATAAATCTGGAATCATTTGCGTATATAGTCGAAGCGGCGAAGGTTTTGGATAGTTAGTTTTTATTGACAATTCAGTAGTTTCCATATGGAAGAAAAATCAGATCGAGAAGTTTTCTTTACTATTTGTAAGAATCTTGAACTATATTCAGAAAGTCCGGATTTATTTACCGAAAAGACTGTAAGTGATGAAAAGCTTGCAGATGATGTACAGTATTTCTTAAACAAGATTCTTGATATAGAACAGGAGATAATTAGCTGGAAAGAGAATTTAAAAAATAAATAAAGCCTCCGAAAGATTCGAAGGCTTGAGTGACGCGGCTGAAAAAGACAGCGGACAGGGCAACTAAGACACCTCACGTCGATGAATTAAGTATAACAGATGTAATTATAAAGTCAAGATTTGTGACGCACTGCGTCACGAATCTGACTGCAATTTGAACTGGTGACATTTCACTACCAACTGTACGTAAAAATCGTACAGTTGATAAAATCGCTTCAATAGTCATAAACCCGCCCGCAAAAGTCACCGATAATCAAAATATGGCACAGAAGAAAAAATCATCTAAGAAGAAAAATAGTACTTTATTTGCAGCAGCCTGTGTTTTACTTGGCTTGCTTATAATTTTAATCATATTTCTTGTAAAAAAAGACCAGATTTTCACTAACCTTAAAGAAACTGCTTTCTTTGATAAGGTTTTTGGGTCTACTCCAACTGCTATTGAGCAGCATGAGCCAGCTGCGCCTAAGAAAACAGAAACTATTCCTCTGAAAAATGATGAGGTTACTATAAAGATTGAGACGGAAGATGCTGCTCCTTCAAAAGCTGCCGAAGAAGTGGTTTCGATACGTCCTTCGGACTACTCAACCACCGGTGATAATAGCAGTTCTGAGTCTGCAAATGCAAGCACCGTTGCTAAAGAAAAAAAAGAAGAGCCAAAGAAAGTTGAGTCAGAGAAAAAGCCTGCCGCCACAGGTACTACAGAGCTTCAGCTTTGTTTTGTAAATATTGATGGTGATGGTTCTGTTGTGCGCCAGGTGGTAAAACGTAAGGTTTCTAAGAGTGATTCACCGCTTACAACTTCTATCAATCTGCTTTTGAAAGGGCCGGATACAACCATTTCTGCTGAGCGTAACCTGATGAGCCTGATTCCTGCCGGAACTAAACTGCTTAGTGCAAAGGTACAGGGTGGCGTTGCTTATTTGAACTTTAACGAAGCCTTTGAAATCAATACCTACGGTGTAGAAGGTTATATCCATCAGCTGGAGCAGATTGTATATACTGCTACAGCCTTCTCAACTGTAAGCAGTGTGCAATTCTTAATTGAGGGTGAAAAACGAGATTACCTGGGAAGTGAAGGGGTTTTGATTGCTTCTCCACTTTCGAGAAGTTCGTTTTAGTTTGATAAACGAACTCTGAAAAGAGAACCTGATGGCTGAATTGCAAAAACACTTTGTGGTGCACTGCAATGGGCTTGACCCATTGTCAGTGTAGTCACAACCGCGTTTTTGCGAGGCAGACAGCAGGTTCTTATTTATAAGATTTAATTATTTTATCAAAATAAGACGGATTTTT
>CAMNGG010000173.1 GCA_946537975.1 uncultured Treponema sp.
AGCTCTTTTAGAGAATTAAGCGAAGAATAGCCGGCACCAAAATCATCCATTGAAACCTTAAAACCAAAGCTTTTTAACTTACGAACGGTAGTTAGCAAAACAGCCTTATCATCAAAGAAGGCGCTTTCTGTAAGCTCCAGCTCAATAAATTCATGTGGGACTTTATACTTATCTACAATTGAACATATATGCTCAGCCAGATTTTCTTCTGCAAAATGAGCGCGGGAAACATTTACAGAAATAGGCACAAGGCTTTTTCCCTGAGATATCCATTGTGACTGAAGCCGTGATACTTCGGTAAGCATATAATCATCAAGCTGAAGAATAAAGCCGTTTCGCTCAAAAATCGGAATAAACTTTCCAGGAGAGATAAAGCCAAGCACAGGATGAGTCCATCTTACAAGAGCTTCTGCCGCTGAAAGCTTTTCTGCTTTTGTAGAATACTTTGGCTGCAGATAAACCTGAAACTCATGATTTTCAAGTGCCTTTTCCATATCATCTTCTATACGACGTTCCCAGACCTGCTCTTCCTTCATAGAATCATTAAACCAGACAATCTCATCCTGGATTTTTAGTGTTTTAGGAACGGCTATTCCGGCACAGGTAAGCAAAAGAGAAAGGTCGTCATTTTTTGATTTAACAGGACAGATTCCGGCAGAAAAAGTAAGGTGCTGACCGCCTCTTCTTTCGCGCAGAATATTCATTATATTTCTTACACGGATATTCAGGGTTTCTTCATTCTGATAAACAAGCAGGAGTGCAAAATCAGACTTTTCCAGGTGTGCAACAATTTCATTTTTTTCAAGAAAAGCAACCATATTTGCATTCAATTCTTCCAGAAGATTTTCACCCTGTTTAACTCCATAGGCAGTACAATAGTTGCGGTATTTTTCCAGACGAAGCTGAACAATTGCATAATTTTTTCTAGGTCTTGATATTTCCTTTTTAGCTTTTTGTAAGAAATAATCCTTGTTATAACCACCTGTAACAGTATCAATTGTAACAAGTTTATTAACACGTTTACGCTGATGGATAAGCTTAACTACCCTCCAGATTTCGAAGACTCCAGAAAAAATCAGGACTACAAAAAAGAAAATCAGAATTGTCGCAATAAGATTAAACTGGAAGCTGTTCAAACGATATACAGTTTTGAAACAAAGATTTACATTTGAAACATCAGTTTTATAAATTGAAATTGTATGAAGCCCGGAGCTTTCCTTTGTTGCCCATTCAATATATTCAGGGTCATTAATAATCTTTTCAATATCCATTGTTTTGAAAAGATTTTGCGGTCTGTAAAGAAATACACCAATTTCACTGGTAACAGCTTCTTCAATTTCTTCTGTTTGTTTTCGAAGCTCCGGCTCCAAAGGTGCTGAATCAGGCTTTTTTCTTTCACCTCCATCCTCTATTGAAACATGTATAGAGCCTGGATCTTCCGCCGTAAACATCATATTCAAAAAAGGCTTATCGTATTCTGAATCTATAAAATGAACAAGGCCTGTTCTACTAAAGGTTTTCTTAATTTCATTTGAGAGATGAGTTTTATGTTTGGGAACAACAGATAAAAGCTCATCATCGGACAGCAGAATAATTTCATTTATATCTGCATGATTTTCAGCATAGGTATTAAGCTGCTTTTCTATTTCAGAAGAAGTCTGCTTATTCCAGTTTTCTTCTACAAGCTCAATTGCACCTCGACACTCTTTTACCATGTTCAGCACAAGAGTGTTAGCAATACCAAACATTGAGATTGCACAAATAAAAACTGTAAGAGAGAAAATTACAAGTTCGGTTATAATCATCTCAAGTACGGCAGGCCAGATTGCAAGCCTCTGAAGCCGCTTGATTTTTCTATCCTTTTTCTTACTCATAATTTAATTATATGCTATGAAAGTGAATTTGTCATTAAAGTTTGAGGCTTCCATCCTGTAAAATCGTGCGTGAACTACCATCGTTATATGTAAGTGTAATTGTTGGTTCGCGAACAACACCATCAAGATGAATTAAGCTTGGAGCATCGTTATCATAATTTTCTCCAATCGCAAAATGGCAGGTATGGAAGGCCTTTTCATCTTCAAGCATATTACCTGTAATATTTGCAGCCGGATTCAAACCGATTCCAAGCTCCCCGATATTTCTTGCATTTTTTTTATAAATTGCGGCCTGCCCCTGGGGAAGCCTTCCTTCCTTTTCCAGGACAAAGGGGCGAAGCTCTGCTTCTAAAATTGTCTTAAGAAGTCTTTTAGCTTCTGCTCCGCCGGAAATATCAGTTACATAACCTTTTTCAACCTTACACTTAATTGGAGTTTCGAGAATTGAATCGCCATCCGAAAAGGTCATAGAACCATCGTATACAATTACACCTTCGCAGCCATCACTCTGCTGCTCAAGCACAGACCCATCCGCTGCTTTTAACTGAGAGCCACCTACAACAGGGCTGATAAAAACCTCACCTGCCGGAATATTTCCACCCTTGCCTGGCTTTGAAAAATCCCCGTCATCTGAAAGAAGGCTTCGTCCATTCACAGGAATAAGCAGATTTGTACCAGCCGGTGCTGTAACCCTTACACTTACCGCTCCCTTAAAAATATCAGTAAGAAGGGCGCAGCGGGACTGCAGTTCCTTGTAATCTATTGCCGCTGTACGCTTCATCATATCCGGAGTAATTCCTGGAGTCCATACACCGCGCATCGTTTTTTTACCATCCAGAAGATAATCAAAAATATGGGTAAACTTCTGTCCATCTTCTGCTATATATGGAGTAGCGGTAGCAGCAGGATCTTTTCCAAGCTTAATATTGGAAATAGAAAAACAAACCTCAGGCCCACTTGCAATTGCCGCAAGCACCTCTGGATTCGCATTATCAAAACTGGTTTTATCCGGCTGGAACATAAGAGTTGTTACAGCACCGGCTTCGCAGCTTGCAGAATATAAATCCTGAGCAATTTCTGTTGTTGCCGGATTTGCAATAATCAATACCCTCTCGTTCTTTTTTACCTTTACAACATCCTGAACAACTACCTGTGCCGGTGTACGTACTTTATTTTTATTTAACAGTGCCATCTTTACTTCCTTATAATTACAAGATTTCTTTCTGACTCTTCAAGTCCCGGAACCTTTAAGGGCTCCACTTCATATTCTGGAATCAGAGAAACTATTGCATTCATTTCTTCTTTTATATTTATTTCTTTTGCCTTATACGCACACAAAGAGCCTCCCGGCTTTACTATGCGTAAAAGTGTTTTTGTCATTTTTTTATCGAGAGGACGGAAAGCACGGAAGGTAATAAGCTCATAAGCCGCTTCCGGCAGTCTTTCTGCCTCACTATTTACAACCCTGACATTTTTGAGACCAAGAATTGCGGCGCAGTTTTCAAGAAAGGAGCAGCGTTTTTCCATACGTTCAACAAGTTCAACAGTAACTCCGCTAAATTCCGGAATTAAAGAAAAAACTGCCGCCAGGGGGATACCTGGCAAACCACCGCCACTTCCTATATCAGCAAGAGTAACTTCCGAACGTTCGTTAGCCTTTAAATATCCTTCCAGCATTTGAGAAAGTTTCGGCCAGGCCGCCAGGGAATCAAAAATATGGCGCACCATGAGCTCTTCCCTGTCGCTGGTATTTGTAAGATTATAAGCAGAATTGAAAAGAATAATTTCTTTAATATATGCTTCCATTTTTTGTGCAAGGACCGCACAAAAAGCTTCAGGAATTCCACATTTTTTAAGACCTTCAATCATAACCGACACCAGCTCTTATTTACTGTCAATATCAAGAAGCAGATCAGCATTAACAGAATCACTTGTATAATGAATAACAACAAGATTTCCAGTTTTTTCTGCGGTAAGATTTTTCACATTTGCAAGTTTATATACATAAGAATTTTCATTACGGATATCCTGTGCAATACTTGGCTGAACCTTATAGGTAAGTGATGAACCGTTTGAGCTTACAGTTTTAAAAAGCATGTAAAAGGTTTCTGTCCTGACCTGCTGGTTTACAAAATATTTTCTGTCGGCTGTCAAAAGAAAGCTTCCATCCGCTTCCGTTTCACTAAAGAAAACCTTTGTCAGAGAATCCGCAATATTGTAGCCGTTTATCTTAAATCGCAAAATGGAAGGCTCGCGTTTCTTAAAGGTTTCTGCATCTGTTTTAGTTGCATTCAGCTCATTTTTTTCTTTTGCACTTGCGCTCTGCTGCTGTTTCTTCAAATCATTAAGACTATTTAACACCTGCTGCAATAGGACATTTGTTGAAGTTGATGTAGCATAATTAGAAATGCTGCCCAGAGAATCTAAAGAAGAAATATTTGTAAACATCCCTGAATCATAAAGGGAAGAAATATCATAGGCAGTAAGTGTATTTCCTTTTGAAAGCATTGAACTAATAACACTTTCTGGCGTCAGTGTTTCTGTAAGTACGGCTTCTGCTTTATCCTTTGATGAATCTGAAGAACTGCTGCTGCTGGCTGTATTTGGACGCGACGGAAGACTTGGAGTGTAAAAGCCCCCGCCAATGGTCGGCATAGAAGGCATCTCCGGCATTTCGGGCATCTCAATTGACTGAGCAAATAGAGGCAATGAAAAAATTGCTTCAAACAGAAAGCCTGCAGCAAGCAATCCAGCAATTTTTGATTTACAAACTTGCAAGGCTTTCCTCCACATATTCAAGGCGCTGGGTAAGCTGGGCAATTGTTTTTTCAAGTCGTGTTTTTTCTTTCTCAAGCTTAGTTTTGGGGTCTATTCCCTTTGCCTGAGCTGATTTCTGCTTCATCATTTCGCGGACAGAAGAAGGACTCTTTCCGCCAGCCAGGAATTCCTGCTCAACCTGAGCCCGGTCATCCTTTTTGCGTACGCTGGCAACCACCTTCATATTTTCAAAACCGATTGCGGGATTCACTTCTACAGCAGCGACCTTTCTGATGTCTTTTGCGGCGCCACGTGGAAGGCAGAGAACACGGTCAATATAATCTTCATAGCGTATATCCGCTTCCTGACAAAGATCAAAGGCACGGGCAAGCTTTTTTCCAAACTCCTGCATGAGCTGACCATTTTTAGCAAGGTAGTTTTCCTTAATATCCTGAGTAAGGGCTTTAAGCTCTTCGTTGTTTTCCCAGCCGATTGAGTAATAGCCTTTTTCTTCAGCAATTTTTAACAGGTCTCCAAACTTTGCCCAGAATTCCTGCGTATGAACCTTGCAGGCCTTGCCGTAGCTCGGGTCGTTTTCCTGCTTTTCTATAGTACAAAGATGATGTGTATATTCGTGAACTGCTGTATAAACCAGCATGTTATCAGATTTAAAATTCAAATTATGTAAGTAGATTTCGTGAGTGTCGGGCTTGTAAAAACCGTTTACTCTTTTGCTTTCTTTACCTGTCTGGATAACCGTAAAATCAATTTCACATGGAGCGATATCCAGCAGGATTTCTTTAATTCTTTCGTTATTCAATTCAAAAACCTCTCCCCCATTTTAACCGTATTTGTAATATTGGGGAAGAGGTTTTTTATTTGTCATGCTGAACTTGTTTCAGCATCTTTGTATATGAGATTCCGAAACAAGTTCGGAATGACACAGAACTACTAGAACTGATATTTAGCACTGACGCTTGCGAAGCTGTTCTTTCTCCAGCTGTAGAACTCACTGTCTTCATCAGCACAATTGATAATCATACCACTTGCAGAAAGGGTAAGATTCTGATCAGGCTTGAAAGCGAGCTTTGGCATAACAACCAGATCACCGCGCTCAATTCCGTACATAACTGTTACTTCAGGAGCAAGCTTATCGTTCATGAATGAAGTTGTGATATTACATACAACTTTATTATTTGTGTAGCCTTTTTTGTTGTAGTCTACATCACCCGGGCGCTTATCGCCATCACCCGGGCGCTTATCGCATTCGTCACCATTAAGAATAAGACTTCCTGTTTCCTGTACGTTCAGGTTAGCATTCCAGAATGGCAGGTCGATATCAAAGCCGCCAAGCCAGGCAATTGAGTTGTTGTGTACCCAAGGGTCTGTACCGTCTGTATCGTCTGTCAGATTGTAAGCGAACTCGCCGCGTACGTTGAAATGCCAGATGATTGAAGAAGCTTCAAGTCCGAAGGTCTGTTTTTTGTCGTAGGCAAGGAACTTGTCTTTTTCTGAAACTTTACCGTTTGCAAGATAAGCAGTAAGGAAGTTGTTCAACTTATCACCATTGAAAGATGGCTGCTTATACCAGCCGTTGTAGTAGCTGATTCCCATATCAAACTGTCCAAGAGTCCAGGTAGCCCGTCCTCCAAACTGTGAGTATTTTAAAGTCCACAAGTCCGGATAAATCACATCTGGATTTGCAGACAGTGCATTTGCATTTGCAAGGCAGAGAGTATAAGCAGTTTCTGCAGAAGTCAGATTTTTTGTGAGATAATCCTTGTAAGCTGCAGCGAGGGCTATTGCGGTTGCATCCTGCGGAGTTTTTCCGGCCTGTACTAAAGCTGCTATCATTTGTGAATCCGGAGTAATTTTTCCACTTGTATAAGCGTCTGTTATTATTGAAGTCAGATGACTTGTATCACCTCCAGCTTCCAGAGCCGATGCAGTAGCAGCCTCCTGTCTCGCATTTTCAAGTGCACGGGTATACATAGCAAGCTCGTTCTTTGCAGTCTTTGTAACAAGGCCGGTCAGGTCACCTACCTGAGCAGGTACCCAGCGTCCGCTTGTAGCAAAACGATCAACAGGAAGCAGCGGTGTATAAATACCTTCAAGATTCATATTTGCAAAAGGCAGACTGTAAACTGCGCGAAGCATTGGTGTACTGATACGGCGGTCCAGATAATCAGGAATTATAAAATCTGAATAGTCGTCGGCATTGAAGTTATCAAGTACGTGGAGCTTATCTCCCTTTCCCCAGACAACCTTCATTTTACCAGCTTCAAGTGTAAGGTTTCCAAAGTAGCCGCGGAGAACTGCTTCATCAATTACATCAACCGGATGATTTTTAATTGTGTCTTCGTCCACCTTAAGCTTGAGTTCTACATCAGATTTGCTTCCGCTGTACTTCATATCAAGCTTTGCATTCGGAAGAGCGCGAACATCTATCTTGTCTGCGCCGTCTTTATTATCTTTGTCACTTGTATCAACATAAGCGCGGATTTCTGTTTCCGCACTGCCGTTTACTTCAAGAGCAGAAGCAGCGCCTGACGAAGATTCTCCGCCAAAATCACCGAAGTCTCCAAAGCTGTCGAAGTCCTCGGCGAAAGCTGTAGTTCCCATCAAAAGTGCAGATGTTATAAGAATTATTTTGTTAAGTTTCATTATTTGAATCTCCTGTACAAGCTATTAGCCATAAGCAGTTAGCTGTTAGCCCGTATTCTTACTAACAACTAATTGCTAAAGGCTAACAGCTAATTGCTAACTGCTTAAAACTATTTTCCTGTTGTCAAAAAGTTCTGTGTGAATACTCTGTCCGGAAGAGGCTTATCTACCTCAACCTTAAGAATCTTAAGAGTTGTGCTGTGACCGGTCTGAACGTTCTTGAGTTTGTTTTCCATTGGCATGTCGTAACCGTCGATTTTCTGGATGTTCAAAACTTCGAGAACCTTTACCAGCTTGTCATTCTTGTCGTACATTTCTGTGTGAATCGGGTACATTGTTGCCTTATCAACCCAAACCATGCGGTAGTTATACTGAGTTCCCTTTTTATCGTGAGGAACTTCTTTGATTACGTAGCAGTCGTAAGTTACGCCGCTTTCAACAGTCATCTTTTCTTCGCGAAGATACTCGTGATCATCTTCAGAAACATCGCGTGTAGAAAGATCATCATAAGTTGCATCTGAACCCATGAAAGATTTTGAACCTTCGCTTGAGTTTACACGGCGAACTGATTTCAAAGATGGCAGATAGATGAACTTGTCATCCGGCCCATTGTCATTTGTAATCTGAAGGAAGCGGGTATCCTTTACGTTAGCAGGTCCCTTGAAGTCCATTACAACGTAAGTTTTACCGTCAGCTTCTTTTCCGTACTCAATAATCTGACGGTCTTCTTTTGCACCGCTCTTATCCTGCAGGCTCATAATAACCTGGCTGCGGGAGAAGGCAGGCTTTTTGAAGTCTGCTACAGTTGTCATAATTTCAGTTCCCTTTGCGTCGGCGAAAGCCAGATTTCCGATTACTGCAAGTGCAGCAGCGATTAATGTAATTTTTGTTGTTCTTTTCATTTCATTTATCTCCTTATATTTAAGCTATTAGCTAATAGCTATTAGCTGTTAGCAGATTACACTTAACTAACAACTAACCGTTATCTACTAATGATTTTTAGTCTTCTTTGAAATAAACCTCGGTTCGAACACATTCAAAATTCCAGGAATGATTGTCATTGCCAGGTAGCTTGATGTGAACATTACGATTGCAACCAGTACACCGATGTAGCGGAGTACGACGAACTTAGAGAAG